>NZ_JAYGHM010000055.1:23652-56207 GCF_034931125.1 Rivularia sp. UHCC 0363
ACCCTAGTGTGTGACGCTATGAGAAAATTTGAACGTAGCGATAAGGTTTGTAGCGTCACGCACCATCAACCATTTGTGACAATAATGACGCTACCGCGTCACGCTCCGCTAACGTAAGTCCTGCAAGTAAGTCGTCACAAATAAAACCAACTATGTAGCAGAATGTAAAGCAGGCTGTCTTCGCCTTGCCCCTACTCCCTTGTCCCGATCGCAATTTTCAACGCCGATCTACTTATCATGAATGACTCTTACGACTTTGAAAACGAAGAATTTAACTTTATCGATGATGAATTACCTCCGATAAAGCGGATTCGCGACATGAACCAAACAGAATTATTGCAACGCTTCAAAAGTTTTTTTAAAAGTAGCGATCGCGCTATGTTGCAAGATTGTCTTTTTCGTATAGTTAATCGCTCTGATGGGACGGGTGTTTTAGAAATTCTTTGCCCCAATGATGTTGTACAGCATCGTCTCTCTCGGAAATCAGTGAAAATAAGTAATACTATTAGAACCTGTTGGGGTCATGTCAAATTCTTTTCTATATGCATCAAAAAAGATGATGAGTTTTCATGCAAGCGGTTTAAATATGGCGGTCATTTGTTAGAAGATACTTAGACCAACTTTACAGCACAACGCCGCCTAAATAAACTAAATTCTCCCTACTCCCTACTCCCTACTCCCTACTCCCTACTCCCTATTCCCCACTCCCTATTCCCCACTCCCTACTCCCTACTCCCTATTCCCTACTCCCTTAACTCATGTCTAAAAAACAAAAATTTCCTTATTTATTAGGTTCTAAATGGACATCTCAAAAAAAAATCGATGGCTGGAGACACTTTCAAGTCATCAACCGGAAAAATCAAGGTAAGTGGGTATACGCGGAAATGGTCGCTTCTTGCGATAGTACGGTTCGTTTCTGGATGAATGCCAAATTATTGCAAGACCGTTCAATTTGGCAACCAAGTTGGCAATCTTTACAAGAAATGGCGCAAATTGACCATGAAAATAGTTGTTAATCCAAATAAATTTGTTTGCGATCGCCATTGCACCAATTTTGCCTCTTCAAAAAAAACTTGAAATTTAAGATTTTTTTAATATTTGTCTAGAAATTTCAGCAGCTATTACTTATTTAAAATTAATTTGACTGCCAAATTTTCAAAAAACTACTTTATTCGATAAACGTGATTATTTTTAACATTCCTAGATTTAAAACGAATAAAAGCTAAATAATTGTCAAATAAGCCCTTGCGCTAAATTGTTTTCTTATTACCGTCAAATAATTTAACTGCATTTAGGTAAAGTTTCCAATTAAATTTTTTTTGTAAAGTAACCGCATTTTTACTTAAGTACGCAGCCAGAAAAAAAGCTGGCAAATCATTGACTTATCAGCGCTTTTGCCTTTTTCAGTGTTTTTAACATTGGTACTGAGAGAATATCAATTTAGACTCAGTATTATTGCCTAAGTTCTTCACTTAGCTCGACATAAATTGGAACGCTAACCTAAAGGGGCTTACGTCTTTTTGAATCGAATTTGATCGAAAAACTATTGTTTCAAGAGCTATATGTATCAGGTATTTGACTTTTTTTGTTTATTGTAACTAATTGTATATAAATAATTAGATAAAACCTATTATTAAGTTAATTTAAACATTGCTAGACTTTTACAGGGGATAGTGTTTTAAATAAGAAATAATGAACAGTATTTCTAAGTAATAAACTCAATTTCGATCTCAAAGCTTGATCGCTTTGGGTGTAACTTGGACATTAACGATTGATTGACCTAATATTCACAAGCCTTTGTCCGACGCAGGTAGAGGTGCAAAGTTTTGAGTCAATTTGAGAAGAAACTATAAGAGGCAAGAACAGTGAGATTAGCAGTTTACGGTAAAGGCGGAATCGGTAAATCCACAACCAGTTGTAATATTTCCGTAGCCTTAGCTAAGCGCGGCAAAAAAGTTCTACAAATTGGCTGTGACCCCAAACATGACAGCACCTTTACTTTGACAGGATTTTTAATTCCTACAATTATTGATACCTTACAAGAAAAAGATTTTCATTACGAAGATATTTGGGCAGAAGACGTTATTTACAAGGGTTATGGCGGAGTAGATTGTGTCGAAGCAGGTGGACCTCCAGCGGGTGCCGGATGTGGTGGTTACGTTGTTGGAGAAACCGTAAAACTACTCAAGGAGCTCAATGCCTTTGATGAGTATGATGTAATATTGTTCGACGTTCTTGGTGACGTAGTTTGTGGTGGTTTTGCAGCACCGTTAAATTATGCTGATTACTGCTTGATTGTTACAGACAATGGCTTTGACGCTTTATTTGCTGCTAACCGGATTGCTGCTTCCGTCAGAGAAAAAGCCCGGACTCATCCATTACGACTAGCGGGTTTGATTGGCAATCGTACCTCCAAACGCGATTTAATCGAAAAATATATTGAATCCGTACCAATGCCAGTTTTAGAAGTTCTACCTTTGATCGAAGATATCCGTGTTTCCCGAGTCAAAGGCAAGACTTTGTTTGAAATGGCAGAGACAGAACCGGACTTAAACTTTGTTTGCGATTATTATCTCAGTATTGCTGACCAGCTCTTAGCTCGTCCCGAGGGAGTAGTTCCACAGGATGTACAAGACCGAGAATTATTCTCATTGTTGTCAGATTTTTATCTAAATCCGAATAAACCACAGGTTCCTAATCCCGAAGAGCAATTAGACTTGATGATTGTATAAATCATTAGTTTATTTTTCAGGATGAGGAAATATCATGGCATTCTTTTATAGTTTCACGGATTCCTTAAAGCAAAAGTGGTTGCAATTCTACGCCTCGAATCGCGACTGGATTAAATTACATATGGAGGTAGACTCGGTTTATACACCCGATGGTGGTAAACGTCCGTCTTCATACCTCATCCTGGGAGTTGCAAATGCCCTGGAACCCAAATTAGCGCAGTTAATGCTGCCATTTTCTAAGTTGAATGCAGATGCTGATACTTTGATCGAAGTACTCGATTTGCATTTCGACCCAGATGCAGCCCTTGGAGAACAAACAATGCAGCCAGCATTAGCAGATGCGGGTAATTCGGAATTTTCAATCAATGAAAACGAAGATGAATTGAACAGCGTTGCTTCCCTCCAAGACAATTTTGGAGAATTAGGGAATGTTCCAGACATTGATAGTGGTGATTCAAACGGCGAAACCTTGGTCGTAGAAGAAGCTTGGGGTGGACAAGATTTTTCAGAAGACCGAAGTCAGGAAAGCGGATTGGATGACATCCAAGGTGAAAGCTTGGAGGATATTTCTTTAGAGTCCGAGCAAAACTCAAGCACAGAATCTGAAGAAGACGCTTTTGGTGATATTTCCTTTGACGAGTTTAAAGATGGAGATAGCACTGGCTTTGGTGATGCGCTAACAGATGTTTGGGGTGAACAATCCGCACAAAAAGATCACGAAATATTTTCAGGGGAAGATATGAGTGATGGGTCTATTGACGATTCGGAAATAGCCCGTCTCTTCCCCAACGGCTAATACAGTTAGGAGTTATGAGTTAAGAGTTATGAGTTGTAAGTTATGAGTTAGGAGTTAATAAGAGTTGTAAGTTATGGGTTAAGAGTTATGAATTGAAAATGAATTTTAACTCCTAACTCCTCACTGCTCACTCCTCACTGCTCACTCCTAACTCCTAACTCCTAACTCCTAACTCTTACTTAGCTCCTAATTTAAAAATTAAAGGGGAGATTATAAAATGACAGTTGCTGAACCACAAGCTTTAAATTTTGAGTGTGAAACAGGTAATTACCATACTTTTTGCCCGATTAGCTGCGTAGCTTGGCTATATCAAAAAATCGAAGATAGTTTCTTTTTGGTCATTGGCACAAAAACTTGCGGTTACTTCTTGCAAAATGCAATGGGGGTAATGATTTTCGCCGAACCCCGTTATGCAATGGCAGAATTGGAAGAAGGTGATATTTCGGCACAACTCAACGATTATGAAGAACTCAAAAGATTGTGCTTGCAAATAAAACGCGATCGCAATCCTAGTGTCATTGTCTGGATTGGCACCTGTACCACCGAAATCATCAAAATGGACTTAGAGGGTCTAGCCCCCAGATTAGAGTCCGAAATCGGCATTCCCGTGGTGGTAGCGCGAGCAAATGGTTTGGACTACGCTTTCACTCAAGGAGAAGATACCGTATTAGCTGCAATGGCTAATCGTTGTCCCAAAGAAGCACCTGTAGTAGAAAAAAATAAAGAAGAACGTAACGGGATTCAAAAGCTACTCAACTTCGGCAAGAAAAATGAAGTTGTCGCTCAAGAAGAGTCAGAATATGTAGACCATCCACCTTTAATTCTTTTTGGTTCCTTACCCGACCCTGTGGTCACTCAGTTGACTTTGGAACTCAAAAGGCAAGGTATTAAAGTAACAGGTTGGCTGCCCGAAAAGCGATTTACAGAACTACCAGTCATTGAAGAAGGGTATTATGTCGCCGGTGTCAATCCCTTCCTTAGCCGCACCGCTACAACCTTAATGCGGAGACGTAAATGTAAATTAATCGGCGCACCATTCCCCATTGGTCCCGATGGTACCCGCGCTTGGATCGAAAAAATCTGCTCGGTATTTGGTATTACTCCCAAAGGTTTGGACGAACGGGAAGCGCAAATTTGGGAAAACATAGAAGACTACGTGAAATTGATTCGCGGTAAATCGGTGTTTTTCATGGGCGATAATTTGCTAGAGATATCTTTAGCAAGATTCTTGATTCGTTGCGGAATGACGGTTCCTGAAATCGGTATTCCTTACATGGACAAGCGCTATCAAGCCGCTGAATTGCAGCTTCTAGAAACCACTTGTCATGAAATGGGTGTACCTTTACCTACCATTGTCGAGAAACCAGATAATTACAATCAAATTCAGCGAATTAATAACTTAAAGCCCGACTTAGTAATTACCGGAATGGCTCATGCAAACCCCTTAGAAGCACGGGGAATAAATACTAAATGGTCGGTAGAATTTACCTTTGCTCAAATTCACGGCTTTACCAATGCGCGAGACATTTTAGAATTGGTAACTCGTCCCTTGCGTCGTAATAACAGCTTGAAAGATTTGGGTTGGGATAAGTTAGTTAGAGAAGAAGCAAAAGTTTAGAATCATATTTGAGGAATAGATTTTCTTAATTGTTTTTAATTATCAAGAAACCCGGTTTTTCAACAAGCTGGGTTTTTTACTTGTTTCTTGCTCTAAAATTACCTATCTTTACTTCTTTCCTTGGCGCTAGGCTGTTGACTTTGATATTATTTTCCTATTTTTTATATAACTTTTGTATTCCATTCTTGTTTCCAGGCTCAGCCTGGGAACATATATCAAGAGGCTCTGCCTCAAGTATTTCCACGGGAGAAAGAGTATTCTTAAATATCTCAATTGTTCACAAAATAAAATGTTAGGTTACGACACAATAATCATAAATTCGCGTCACAAACGAAATTTATTTTTCGTGTCTAGCTCAACCTACAAGCTCTGAGTCTAAAGGTTTTAGGACTTACGCACTGTAAAAATTAATTATGGTATGCGTTCGCGTAAGAAAGTTCATTTCAGGCTTTGATAGTTTATGAGTATATAGTCATATGTAGGGGGTTTAGCAGTGCTAAACCCCTACGATGGATGTGGCTTTCTCCATACATTTTGTATTTTCTGTCAATGCGTAAATACTAGGTTTTATTGTTTCGTGCCATTTAATAATAATGCCCCAACAACAAATCCTTTCCAGAGTATTCTTAAATATCTCAATTGTTCGCAAAATAAAATATTGGGTTACGACACGATAATTATAAACCAGGCATTATAAATAAAATTTTTTCATATCTAACCTAACCTACAAGCTTTACGCCCTATAAATCATTTCTAAAGAAATGCAGTCAAAGGGTAAAGATAGTTCGTTTGCTACGGCATCACCTAAACTTATTAAAACCAAATAAATTAACTAAGTTCCCCAAATCTGTAACTTAATACTATTGATTGAACTCTTCGGGTTCACTTGCTTAAGTATATCAAGTAGCAACAAATAATATAAAAGCAGTTAAATTACATAAATAACGAATATTATGTTACAAAATAAAATTTCTCAAATATTTTATTTATAAGAAATAAATCATAGGTACATATCCTGAAAACATATCTAAAAATATTTTATTTATAAGAAATAAATTATAGCTACATATCCTGAAAACATATCTAATTGTAGTAGTTTCCAAGTTAAATAGTTTTGATATGCTCGATAACCCAATATATAAGAAATACGTAAATGAATTAAGCCAAAAACAAAAATAACTTAAGTATTACGAGCTATTAGAACTCAAATTAACATAAAACTGCTAAGTACACAGTTAAATAAAGATCCGAATTATTTCTTATACACAAGATTGAAAAGTGAGCTTATAGTCGGTATATGCAAGTAAAAAAGAGCTATGCTTTCAAATATTCAAAAAAACCTGATATTTTAAGCATATTTAAAGGCTATTGATTAAAAACGGCACGTCAGGAAAAAAATGTATCTTAAAAACGCCTGAAATAGTCATTAAACTCAATGCCAACAGGCTTTACGTGCCAATGTTAATTAATAGCGTTTAAAGCTTGTTTTGCATGCACATTGATTTTTAATTTTGTCGCATTGACAACAGCAGAATAATAAGCGGGTAAAAGAATTAGTTGTTTATTAAGCTATGAAGATTACTTTGTTTATATATGCACTAGCAATACTGTTACAAGTAAATACAAGCTGATAATACCTCATAACTTTGTTATATGAAGAAAGGCTTTTTGCCGTTTAAAACTTTGTGCTTACTCTTTTTATGGGTACCATTTAGTGTCTTTTTTTTCATGTCTAAAGCATATGCAGGAGGATACGAAGAACCAATAAATTCACCTGCCGAACCATTTCAGCCTCCAGGTTTAACAAATGAACAACTATCTACTCTTGAAAAGAAACCTAATAAACCTATATTTAACCATAAAAAATGGGGAAATTCATACTGGTTAAATAAAAATGTTTGCCGAGAAAATATGGGTAACGTTGTTTGTTTTCATCCTGAATCAGCAAGAAATTTAAGATGGAAAGTCCCATCAGCAAGTAAGAAATAATTCTTCAAACAAATTTCCTGTTTTAAAAGGATAAATGTTTAAGAATTTCTGGCAAATTTTTAATTGAATTAATGAGTTATACAGGGAATATCAAATTATGTTGAATAAAGCTTGGTTTCTTGCTTCAATAGGAGCAGTAACTATTTCGTCTTTGTTGATTAGCGCACCAAAAGCTCAAGCTGCTGAAACCTTCTTTATAGATAGCAAAGCTTTGAACACAAATTGGAATTTTCGACGTATTGATGGCAATCCAAGAATGTCAATTTACCAGCGTAGAGATGATGATCGTGACCAGCAATTTGATAGATTGCCAGGAAATCGCGGTGGTATTCTTTTAAGACATGGCTCCACTGGCAGATGCTTGAATGCTCGTTATCTCAGCAACGGAGCAGAAATAAATCTTTGGCCTTGTGATGGTAATGATCCTGACCAAAATTGGAACTTAGTTGACGTTGGGCAAGGTCGAAAAGTAATTAAAAGAACTGGTACAAACTTATGTATAGATGCTCCAACACGAGATGACAGTGGTAAGGTGCATCTCTGGGCTTGCGATGGTAACAATAATAACCAACGCTGGCAGAGTAGTGCAGAGCAAATACAACCACCTCCACCTCCTCCAAATCTAGGAGGTACTCCACTACTTACACAACAAAGTCCCCAATATTTTAGGAACCGTCTTCAATTTTATGGAAGGCAAGGAAATGGCTATTCTGCCACTGGTTATGGTTCTTCAGTAATTGGTACTAATAATTTCCGAGAAGGTAACTGTACTTGGTATGCTTATGGTCGTCTTAAAGAGTTAGGCTTTAACCCAGATAACATTATGAATGGGTATCCCAATGCAAACGTTTGGGGTTCTGTTTTGCGTAATGGGGCAAGAATTTTAAATCGGAATGAAACACCTCGGTTAGGGGATGTTGCTCAATGGTATATAAATGGACAAAACCATGTAGCTATTGTAGAGAAGGTAGAGAATGGTTATGTAACTTTATCAGAATCTCAAGCTTACGCAGATTATGATGGTGATGTAGATGGAGATCGCCGTCTCAATGCAGGTACATTACATCGAGTCGTTCGCTATACAGTGAACAATCCTCAGCGTTATATCCGTTTAGTGAATTCTAGAAGATAAAACATTGAATTGTTATATTCCTTAATCTTTAAGCGATAAATAACTTAAATCACTTGTGATATTGCTTGGTTAAGCCCTAAATTAAAATTTGGGCTTAACCGTTTTTATCACGCACGGTTCGCCCATTTTTTTTGAAGTTAGAGCATTGGTGACAAGTTATTTATGGACTGGTGAGCCACTGCGTTGGACGGGTTCCCCTGCTTGAAGCAAGTGGCGAACCCGAAGGGTTCAATCAATAGTATCAAATTGCAAATTTGGGGAACCTGGTTATTCTATTCAGTATTAGTAGATTTAGGTGATGCTATCGCAGACGAACTTTCTTTACCCTTTGATAATATTTATTTAGAAATGATTTATCGGGGTCTTTATCATTTTTATGTTGCACATCAAAAAGGTAAAGCAACTGACCCAGTTAAGTATTTTGCTGCACCAGAAAATCAAGATTAAGGTATTGTTAAACGAAAAAGAAAAAAAGGAACCGTAAAACTGATTATTGCCCCTTTTCATGAAAAGCAACGAGGAATTCCTAAATTTTTATTTCAAGCATTTGGTAAAACCCTGTTGACAAATGCGATGAAAGCTTAACTTGTCACAAATGACGGGAGACAGAGTATTCTTAAATATCTTAATTGTTCGCAAAATAAAATGTTGGGTTAGGACACGATAATCATAAATTCGCGTCACGAACGAAATTTGTTTTTCGTATCTAACCCAACCTACAAGCTGCAACTTTTAGAAACAACTTGCCATGAAATGGGTGTAGCTTTACCGACAATTGTCGAGAAACCAGATAATTACAATCAAATCCAGCGAATTAATAACTTAAAGCCCGACTTAGTAATTACCGGAATAGCACACGCCAACCCCTTAGAAGCGCGGGGAATAAATACTAAATGGTCAGTAGAATTTACCTTTGCTCAAATTCACGGCTTTACCAATGCGCGGGACATTTTGGAATTGGTAACTCGTCCCTTGCGTCGTAATAACAGCTTGAAAGATTTGGGTTGGGATAAGTTAGTGAGAGAAGAAGCGAAAATTTAGAAGAACGTTGTTTCAAATATCGTCTTCCTAAATTGTTTTTAATTATCAAGAAACCCGGTTTTTCAACAAGCTGGGTTTTTTACTTGTTTCATAAAACGTTGGGCTGCGCTGCTACATGACGTTAATATGTGTGTATCTAGCAGAATCCTCATTTGCCCTCGAAGGCACTGAGAAGATCTTCTGCCAATGGAGCATCAAAATCATCTGGCACAGTAAACTCTCCTGCACATAAGCCAAACGGTCGTAATGGCTTATTCTTATTAATGGGTCTCAGTTCAGCGATCGCTTTATCTGCTTGAACAATCACAATGATTTCACCTGCCTCTACTTGGCGCAGATACTTTGAAGGATCGCGCTGAAGTTCATCAATTGTCACACTTAGCATAAAAAAGCCTCAGTATAAGCTCAGGGGATAATCCTCTTCCTGATTTAATTGTAAATGATGGGTCGTATGTTCCCAGCTAGGATGCGTCTTGAATCCCAGTTTCTGATAAAACTCGGCGGCGGCTAGGGTATCGGTTCGCAACGTCAATAATTGATAATGCTGCTTAGCTGCGTGAATAAGCTGAGTCACCAGCAACCGTCCCTTTATTAATTCCTGTTTGTTCATAAATAATATTTTTATTTTCTGTTCCCTATTCCCTGTTCCCTTTTTTGAGTATACCAAGTACGGATGAGCCAAAGTTGGATTATTTCGTACCATTCAATAATAATGTCTCAACAACAAATCCTTTCCAGAGTATTTTTAAATATCTCAATTGTTCGTAAAATAAAATGTTGGGTTACGACACGATAATTATAAACCAGGCGTTACAAACAAAACTTTTTTCGTGTCTAACCCAACCTACAAGCTGCTCGGTATTCGGTATTACTCCCCAAGGTTTGGACGAACGAGAAGCCCAGATTTGGGAAAACTTGGAAGACTACGTGAAATTGATTCGCGGAAAGTCGGTGTTTTTTATGGGCGATAATTTATTATAAATATCTTTAGCGCGGTTTTTAATTCGCTGCGGAATGACAGTTCCCGAAATCGGTATTCCCTACATGGACAAGCGCTATCAAGCTGCTGAATTGCAACTTTTAGAAAAGACTTGTCATGAAATGGGCGTACCTCTACCAAGAATTGTTGAAAAGCCGGATAACTACAATCAAATTCAGCGAATTAACGAATTGCATCCCGACTTAGTAATTACCGGAATGGCACACGCTAATCCCTTAGAAGCGCAGGGAATAAACACCAAATGGTCTGTAGAATTTACCTTCGCTCAAATTCACGGCTTTACTAATGCAAGAGACATTTTAGAATTGGTAACTCGTCCTTTGCGTCGTAATAACAGCTTGAAAGATTTGGGTTGGGATAAGTTAGTGAGAGAAGAAGCGAAAGTTTAGAATAAGGCTTCTTCAATTAATAAATAAAGAAACCCGGTTTTTTGAAAAAGCCGGGTTTTTCAACATCTTAAATACTAATACCAATTATTTATAAAATGTAAGGAAGTTACGTTTATCTCACATCTTGCATCATTCTCAACAACCGCCTTAGAATAAATTCTCAGGCTAATATACAAAGTCTTCTAAAGAAGACTGAGCAAGAGTTATTAATCAAAGACTTGACAAAAAGTTATAGCTAGTATAAGAAATTGAGAATACGTTTGTAAGATGCGTTGTAACTAAAACCGCGCACGTACCCTGCTCAGTTCCGGTTGCTGTAATACAGTGTACGCAGCATTCACAGGAATCTAGTTAATCTTATACTTACTTACTTTAAATTTTAAATGTTTAAGAGAATCAATTGACAAATAGTGATACGTATTACAATACTTAAAAACTATTCTTATTAATAGAAATCTTAACTATATAGCCTAAATACACCTGTACAAATTTTACTGATTCTTAGCCCACGCAGGTGGGCTTTGTTCTTGTAGCCCCACCCTTCGAGGGTGAGGGCTTCAATATTTTAGGCATTCAAATCAACGATCGCCTTCTTATCCATCACCGATAACAACACTGATAAATCTGGAAAAACCTTTCCTGTCAAATCTAAATACTTCACCGCAGCATCAAAATTTTTTCCTTGTAATATTTTATTTCCAATTGTTAACACTTCATTCCAAGTAATATCGCTTTCCAAATAAGCTTTAACTAAAGTATTTAACAAACCTACATAATTATTCCCTTCAAGTTCCGTCATCATTGTGTGAGGAATATCAAAAAGTTTATCAAAGCAGAAATACCAAGATTTAGG
This sequence comes from Rivularia sp. UHCC 0363, assembly GCF_034931125.1. Classification (NCBI taxonomy): domain Bacteria; kingdom Bacillati; phylum Cyanobacteriota; class Cyanophyceae; order Nostocales; family Rivulariaceae; genus Rivularia; species Rivularia sp. UHCC 0363. The sequence goes on from NZ_JAYGHM010000055.1 coordinate 35,203, forward strand.
CTGCTTTTTAATAACAGATTCAAATAGTTTTTTCAGGTCGCTACGGTCAACAACTGCATCACTTTCGCTAGTTACAATAAATATCGGTGATGATGGATTATTCTTCACTCGGTCGAGGATTTCTTGACCCATATCCAAAAATATCCGCAATGCTGGTATTTGAAAGCCGTTATAACCAAAATTTCCAGGATTATCTTTATTCAACCATTCATAATAAATTGGTAATACTTCAACTACAAAATCTACAACTGCATTTTTACTGCTTAAATAAGGAGAAAATAAGAGAGTTTTTTCAATTTCTTGGTAATATTCTAAAGCCAACCAAGCAGCCAAAGTTCCACCACTCGATAAACCTCCAACTATGATGCGATCGCCTAATTTTTGAGCAATTTCTAACCATGAAACTGCATATTTCTGATAAACTTCGCATTCTAATGGCAAAGGAGGAGGATTATCCCGATCAAAGTTTCCCGCAACTCCATGACCAGGTTGCAACGGAATCATCACGTTATATCCCAATTCAAATAAAGCTTTACCCAATGGTTCAAATTGATAGGGACCTGCGGTAAATCCGTGAAAGAAAAGGCAGACTTTTGGAGTTGGATGGGGATGAAAGAAGAATTTGGAACCGCAAGCTTCATTTTTGATTGGTAAAGTTTGCTCCAAATCTACAGCTTGGTTAATTATGGCTGTTGTAGTAGCAGAATAATCATGCATATTTAGTTGGAATTTTAAAGCAATTCTAAATTTGTTATATTTTAAGTAACTTTAGCAACTCCGTTATATGTATCTTGAGGAGGAATGTGGTAAAGCTGTGTAAAGGCTGATATACGCCTGTATAATTTTCATATAAATTAGTAATTTGAATGACAATTGTTAAAAAATATAAAAAAAAGCTTAGTATATGGTAGCAATTTCACTTATGAGCTTCTCCCTCAGCAAGTTAAACTAAATCTGGTAACAGCCGCACACGACGGTTTGTAAAGGGGCTTTTTATGGCAGTAAATGTACAAGAAATTGCCGAATATCTAGATCAGATTGGTTGGGAATATCGCATCGAAGAAGAAGAAGACCGTATCGTTACAGGTGTGGAAGGCGATAATCTTGAAGATTTTATGATTGTAGTGCAGCTAGATGAAGATGGGAGATTTTTCCGAGTTTTTGCACCTCAAGTGCTAAGCGGTGTAAAAGACCATCCTCACAAAGATGCAATTTTACAAACAATGTTAGTTATTTCTTGGGAAACCAAAATGCTGCAATGGGAATATGACCCATCTGATGGCGAAATTCGAGCGATTATTGAGTTTCCTATTGAAGATTCTACTTTGACCGAACAACAATTTAATCGTTGTTTGAGTGCGTTAGTTCAGCTTGTTGATGGTGTGGCCATACCTCGTCTTCAGGAAGTGATGGAAACTGGTTACGACCCAGGTAATGTAGAAGTAGGAGAACGACTGTTATTGAGCATTCAAGAGCAGGCTCCAGGATTATTAGACCTTCTGGAAAAGGCAATGGAAGCGAGAAAAAAACGCGGCAGATTTCCTAGTGAATAAAGCCGAGCTATCTATGTTATAGCTATACTCCAGTAAGGTATCACTATATATTGAAGTTTTCTTGGTAAGTGGTTTTATGACATCTTACGCAACTTCTTCTGCTAAAGCAGAAATGAGCGAACTCCGGCGATTAAAAGGTTTATTGCCTCCGGAATTACAAAGCTGGGTCACGGTTGAAGGCACAACTGAAGTTAATCCAATTCTAGTTCGTAGCGAAGAAATTGGTAAAGACCAGGTAGAAATTCAAATTGACCTGGCAAAATGGGATGAATTGGCAATGGATCAGCGAAATTTGCTGTTCTGGCATGAAGTCGCTCGCATTCAAAACGATACTATCCCTAAAGATGGTTGGGAAATGGCAGCATTGGCGATCGGTTTGGGTGGTGCTGTTGGTGAATTGTGGGTACAAGATGGATTGCTGCTGGTGCTTGCATTAGCTTTGTGCGGCGTTTCTGGCTGGCGATTATTTCAAAAAAATAGTGGCGAAAAGCAGGCTAGAGAATTAATCGAAGCAGATGAAAAAGCTATTGCTTTAGCAACTCGCTTTGGCTACAGCTTACCTAATGCTTATAAGAGTTTAGGTAGTGCTTTAAAAACATTAATTGAAAAATCTCCTAGCAAGCGCCAAAGGTCGAAATATGAAGCCCGACTTTCTGCACTTAAGCGCAGTGCTAACAAGGCAAAATCTAAATCTCGAAATATGGATGAAGCCGCCGAGTATTAGGACTTACAGACTAGGGATGGGCATTCCCATCCCCCATTATTTTTTGACTCCCCGCGATAAATAGACATTATTAAAACGTATTTTTATTTACTTACAATCTACGAATAATCTCTTATTAATTTCTCAACTCCTTTTCTACAGGATTAGCAATAAAATTGGTTCTTCAGTACGTAATATGTAAAAAAAATCTCAACAAGCTTTGAAGTCCTCGCTATGCAAGGATTGTTCCCCTCAATGACTAAGTTTGTTTAAGAGGTCGTCTTTTTCCCCAATTACCAATTACCAATTACCTCTTTTACAACTATTTAATTAGCATGAACTTGTACGCAAGAGCCATAAAATTTAATCAGGTCAAAAATTTTTCTCTCCGGAAATTTTAACCATAATTTTAAAATAATTTAAAACTTTGTTAACTTAATTGACTTGATAGGGATGGTTTACGAAAACTTATTTATTTCTTGACAATATCTTCATAAAATACTTTTTTGTATTGAAAAGTATAAATATTTAAAACCTTGTTTAATAAGCTACATTAACTGAGAATCGGCTTTATACAAAGGTTGATGAAATTTGATTTACGAGTATATACTGGTTGAATAAGTGCTTTCTATAACTGGTTAAGCATTTTGTGAGTTTGGGGTACTACGCGGACTGATTTGACGTAATTTTTCATCAAAGCCTGCCAATCTATAACTTGTTGAGGAGTTGGAGCCAGCAAGGGTAAATCGTTAAATTGTTCGGCTGGTTTTAATGGCGTGACGGGCTGTAAAAAGACTGGTATTGTTGGATCTACCGCTGCTACTAGCTGAGCAGAACGTTTCAACTCGGTAGGGTTAGTATCTTGAGAAATAATGATTTTGACAAAGACTTCGATTCGAGACTCATAGCAGAATTTGAGGAAAATTTCGTGTTCTTGCCAACGATTTTCACCGCTAACGCTTGGTAGCTTTAAGTCCATACCTACAGAGTCTAAGTAGGGTAGAATCATAGCGAGTTGTTCCGGGCGATGTCCCCCAGATTCAAGGTATATAGGTAAACCAGTGGTTAAGCGGAGTTGGGGTAAGAATTTCGACAAAAACTTGGCATGGAGCAGAGGCTCGCCTCCGGTTAAGCTAATGCTATCGTGTAAGCAAGGTATATTTTGTCTTTCAATCCATTCGATTAACATTGGTAGCGAAACCGGATTAGAGCAAATTTCAAAGTCGCGAGACCCAGGAGTTTGCTCAATTCTACAAGTGTCAGGTGCATTCCAAGTATGAGCGCTATCGCAAAAGTGACAGCGCAAGTCACAAAAGGCAAAGCGAATAAAAATTTGGCGGGTTCCCACATTCAGTCCTTCCCCTTGAATTGCGGAAAAGACTTCTATGAGGTGTGCTTTATCGTTAACGGCAATTGTAGTAGTCATAGGATGAATGGCAATGTAAGAAGGCGATGGAGATACAATAACGGTAGTTTTAAAGCAAATATTACTTATGGAGCCTGATTTTTGGTTTATCCTCAGTTTTAACAGCTTTCAATTATGGTTAACCCTAATGAAAAATTTATGTTTCAAACCTTATACTTAACACTTACTGACTTTATTTGACCTGTTTTTCTATTGTGAGCAGTCATAGACAATATTGAATTTGATCCGGATAAACACTTTATTACTTGGTAACACCGGCATAAATAAGCATCTGTTTAAGGTAGTTCCTCAAACAAAATAATGTAAGCAGTAAAACATTAATATGGCAACTGAAGTGCAAGGTTTCATGAGTAACCAACCTACAGAGGTATTTCCGGTTACATTATTAGACGATACGGTTAGAGTCCAGGTAAGCACCCGTTTGAGCGTACTTGAAGCTCTAACGTTTAAGCAAACTTTTGAAGAACTAATTACAGTAAATTCAATTCCCAAAAAAATCATTATTGACTTTGGGCAAACTACTTTTATGGATAGTAGTGGCTTAGGTGCTTTAGTTAGTAATTTTAAGAATGCTCAAGAAAAAGAAATTTGCTTAATATTACAAAATGTTACGCCGCAAGTTATGGCGGTACTCAATCTTACAGGTTTGGCTGATGTTTTTACAATTGAAGAAGCAGAATTTACAGCGACTTCAACTCAACCCCGTCGGAGGGAAGAGCAATTACCAGAAACTCATCCTTCTGTACGTTCTTGGACGAAACGGTTTATTGATATTGTCGGAGCATTAGTAGGTTTAGTACTTACAGGTATATTATCTATTCCAATTATCGCGATCATTCTTATTGATGACCCCGGTCCGATTTTCTTTGCTCAAACCCGCTGCGGCTGGATGGGTAGACGGTTTCGGATGTGGAAGTTCCGGTCGATGTGCGTAGATGCGGAAGCCAAAAAAGCCGAACTCCAAAAGCTCAATCAGGTTCAAGGTGCATTTTTCAAAATTGAAAATGACCCCAGGGTTACACGAGTAGGTAAATTCTTACGACGTACTAGTTTAGATGAACTACCGCAGTTTTGGAATGTTCTTAAAGGGGAAATGAGTTTAGTTGGTACTAGACCACCTACACCCGATGAAGTTGAATGCTATGAAGTACCTGAGTGGCAACGTTTGGATGTTAAGCCCGGTATGACCGGAGAATGGCAAGTAAACGGACGTTCTAGTATTCGTAATTTTGAGGATGTAATTCGTCTTGATTTGGAGTACCAAAAAAATTGGAGCATGATGTACGATTTAAAGCTAATTTTTAAAACAGTTGCTATTCTATTCAACAAAAGCAGTGGAGCTATGTAATTTACAGGCGATTTCATCTTTTGGAGGTACAGAACATATCGTTAATATGCTGACCCAGGCAAAATGTTTAGTGGTATGGCTGTACTGAGCAAGCAAGACACACTATTAACTGCTCATCTTGAACTGCCTTTCAAAAATGTAACTAAACGAATGGTTCAACGTTCCATGATGCGTAGAGGTAGAAGAGGTAGAAGAATTAACCGCAAATTACCTTATTCTCAACGCGCTCATAGGCAAGTTAGATTCAATAATCGTAGGCAAGATGGAATGCCACGTCCACTGCGGTTAAAACCGCATGCGGCGTTTTTCCTCCCAGCTATAAATAGACTGGGGCATCCTTACTACCGAGGTTTTCTTATGATGGCGATTTTTTGCATTCAAACCTCTTTTTTTATGGTTTTTACAATAGATAGGCAACAGTAAATAAAAAATACATTTAAGGCTTTGTTGGGTTTCGCTACAAATATTCTTAACAGAAGAACCATTTAATTTTGAAAACCTTTAGTTTTTCGTAGTTTATACGGATTACATTTTTTGTGTATAAATTATCAAAAGAAATATTAACAATTTATGATTTTTTCATAAGCCAATAAATGCGATCGCCTATTTATAAAAAATCTGTCATACCACGGTTGACACAACAATATAATACTTAAAATCTAGCTTTTTATTCATATTAGTGATGTTTTTACTCGCGTATTTTTACTCGATCTATATTTTTAGACCCTGTTAATAGATTACATTCTATTTTCAGTACTTCTCCGCATACTGGATCAAATTTTAAACAATCTTCAATAAAGATAGACTGACGTTAAAAGATATTACAAGGAAAATAAAATATAAGCGCTTTTTTTGCGCGGAACGATTTTACAAATAAATGCTGTCTTTTTAAGAATTTTGGCAGATTCTGCAAAATATTTACTATGCGAATTTTAATTTACTCTTACAACTATCATCCAGAACCAATTGGTATTGCTCCTTTGATGACTGAACTCGCAGAAGGGTTAGTTAAGCGCGGACACCAGGTACGTGTCGTTACGGCTATGCCTAACTACCCCGAACGTAAAATTTATCAAGGCTACCGAGGTAAGCTATATCTAACAGAACATAAAAATGGTGTTGAAATTCAAAGAAGCTATGTTTGGATTCGTCCCCGTCCCAATTTATTAGATCGGGTAATGTTGGATGCTAGTTTTGTTTTTACTAGTTTTATACCTGCTCTTTTTGGTTGGCGACCCGATGTAATTCTTTCTACATCACCATCTCTACCAGTTTGCTTACCCACTGCACTTTTAGGATGGTTACACAGATGCCCGGTAGTTTTAAATCTACAGGATATATTACCAGAAGCTGCGGTTCATGTAGGTTTACTAAAAAATAAATCGCTGATTCGCGTATTTTCGATTTTAGAAAAATTTGCTTATCGCTCTGCTGATAAAATTAGCGTTATTGCCGATGGGTTTGTAGATAATTTGGTTTCTAAGAACGTCGCACCTGATAAAATTGTGCAAATTCCCAACTGGGTGGATGTGAATTTCATTCGTCCGATGCCAAAGGAAAGTAATGCTTTCCGCGCCGAACATAAACTAGATCATAAATTTGTTGTTTTATATTCCGGTAATATTGCTCTGACTCAAGGATTGGAAACAGTAGTTAAAGCCGCTTCCACTCTGCGCGATATTCCAGATATTGCCTTTGTAATTGTTGGTGAAGCAACAGGTTTGCAGCGACTTCAGGAAGAATGCAATCAATGTGGTGCAGATAATGTATTGCTTCTACCTTTCCAACCACGGGAACGTTTACCGGAAATGTTAGCTGCTGCTGATGTGGGACTGGTAGTACAAAAGAAAAATGTAATTTCTTTCAATATGCCATCCAAAATTCAAGTTTTACTTGCTAGCGGTCGCGCAATAGTCGCATCCGTACCTGACAATGGTACTGCCGCAAGAGCCATTCGACAAAGCGGTGGTGGAGTTATTGTTCCTCCCGAAGCACCGGATTCCTTAGCTAATGCAGTTTTAGACTTATACAAGCATCCAGAAAAAGTGAAAACTTTAGGTTATAACAGTCGCAAATATGCTGTAGAGCAATATGCTTTCGAGCAGGCTTTGAATAATTATGAATCTTTATTTGAATCCGTGACCGAAAATACCACAATTCAAACTAGGGTTGTGTCCAAGCAGGAAGTCTAATTCGTTTTTTGATTTAGTTTTTTTTAACTAATTTTTAGCACAGAGAGAAAATCTTCTAATTCGCATTTGTAAATAGCGATCGCTCTACCCTAGCCATATCAGGCTGGGGTAAAGTTTTGATAAGACTTTGTAATTAATTGCAAAAATCCAAAACGAAAAGTTCGTTACAATAAAGCCATAACTCTTTTAATTGCAATTATTCCTAAACCAGCAATTATGTTGGAATGCGCGAACAAATATTAACTTATCTATCACAAAACGTTCCGTCAGCGCGGGTCAATCATGTTCTCAGAGTCGAACAAACGGCTATAGAATTGGCTGATATTTACGATATAGACCCCGAAGAAGCCGCAACAGCCGGATTAATGCACGATTTGGCTAAATGTTTTCAGCCTCAACGGCTTTTACACATGGCACGAAAAGAAGGATTAATTCTGGATGAAGTTTTATCAGCAAATCCCCATCTTCTACACGCAGATGTCAGTGCTATTGTAGCTAGAGATACGTTTGGTGTGAAAGATGAACAAGTGTTAAATGCGATCGCTAATCATACTTTAGGTAGACCAGAAATGAGTTTGCTTTCTTGTATCGTATTTTTAGCCGATACTTTAGAACCAGGACGGGGCGATACGGCTTCCTTGCAAGCTTTAAGAAAAATTAGCCGCGAAAGTATTGATAAAGCAGTATATTTGACCTGCGATTACACGATTAAAAAATTATTAGGTAGTCCTCGTTTGATTCATCCGCGAATAATTGCTACTCGAAATAACTTTCTAATTAAGTGTAAATGCTAGTGTTTATCAATCGCGAATTCAGTCACGAACATCTGTTCTTTGCTAATATTCAAACAAAGCTATTGTATTGATATTTGCAGTTAATATCGCGATTTGTTTAGAGAACGAAGAATCCCAAACCCTCACCCAAAGAAACACAAGATTTAATGTCTGATTATTTCCAAACCAATTTGCAATCCGAATTCGTTGCTGTTAGCAACATCTCTATAGCTTCTCAACAGCTTGATACTGAAGATTCCAGCGTAAAACTAGCTTTGGCTATTGTTGAAGCAGGTAACGATCGCCAAGCAGGGGATATGTTATTGCTTGACGTAAAGAACGTATCTTACCTCGCCGATTATTTTGTTGTGATGACTGGTTATTCAAACGTACAGGTAAGAGCGATCGCCAACACGATAGAAGGTATTGTCGAACAAAAGTGCGATCGCAAAGCTTTGCGATCGGAAGGTAAATCCGAAGGAAGTTGGGTACTAATAGATTACGGCGATATCATCGTTCATATTATGATGCCCTCGGAAAGAGAATTTTACAATTTAGAAGCATTCTGGGGTCATGCAGAGCGTGTAGATATTCAAGTATCCCAAAAGAGTGGGGGTCAACCAATATGATTGAGTATGAGATATCTAATTGTCCGGTTCCAACTGAACAGCAACCGTTGAATGAGTACGAGCAATTAAAAAGCTCTTGGTTGTTTCAGGATTGCAGCCGGTCAACTCGCTCTTATCTCACCAAAATCGCCTGGATTTGGGTTTTATCATGGCTGGTCGCAGGACCTGTAGCTTACTCCAGTTTTGCCCCACACAAGCACATAGTTCAATTTTTCCTGTGTGGATCGGCAGGTGCAAGCATTGGAGTAGTATTAATTGTATTGCGTTTGTATTTAGGTTGGTCTTACGTGCGCGATCGGCTTTCAAGTCCAGTTATCTTTTACGAAGAGTCGGGGTGGTACGACGGTCAAAATTGGATGAAACCCCAACAAGTCTTAGACCGCGACCTTTTAGTTGTCAGCTATGAAGTCAAACCAATTATCCAAAGGTTGCAAATAACTGGATTATCCTTGGTGATGTTGTTCTTTGCTGGTACGATAGTTTGGCATTTAGTTTAAATTGTTATTAGTTAATAATTAATAATTAATAAATTAGGCTAACGGTCAAGAACTGGCTAAGGATTTGTAATGGCAAAACGAACTCAAGCACCCTCCGTAGAAGTTAGGTTGCTGCGCGAAGGAATTATTGAATCAAAACATATAGTCCAAGCCGTACTGTGCGACGAACGAGGACGGGTGCTTTCTGTGGCTGGAAACGCCGAAACAGCTACATTTGCCCGTTCGGCACTCAAACCATTTCAAGCCCTGGCTGTAACCAGTACGGGAACTTTAGAACGTTACAACCTTAATGATAAAGATTTAGCGATTATTTGTAGTTCCCATGACGGAAGTATAGAACACGTTAGACAGGTATTTAATATTTTATGGCGAGCCGACATTGACCCCACAGCACTTCAATGTCCCATTCCTGCCGGTAAGCGCAGCAGCTTAGAATATAACTGTTCGGGTAAACACGCGGGAATGTTAGCAGTTTGCCAGCAATGCAATTGGTCTGTAGCTAATTACTTAGAGCGCAAACACCCCGTACAGCAACTGGTATTAAATAAAGTATCAGAATTGTTGCGAATGCCCGCAGCAGAATTTATCAGCGCTCACGACGATTGTGGCGTACCTACTTACCTGATGCAACTCTGTCAAATTGCCACACTCTACGCTCGTTTAGCCGATGGCAACAGTTTGGACATGGAGCGGATTGTTCGTGCCATAAATCATCATCCAGTGATGTTAGCAGGTGAAGGAAAATTTGATACGGAACTCATGCGTTCAGCCCCAGGGGAACTGATCAGTAAATCAGGAGCCGAAGGATTGCAGTGCATTAGCAGGCTTGGTGAAGGTATGGGTTTAGTAATTAAAGTTATCGATGGAGCCAAGCGGGCAAAATATGCCGTAGCTATTCATCTATTAACTCAACTCGGGTGGATTACCCCCAGCACCGCTCAAGCCCTAGAAGAAAAATTTATGACATTGGCTCAATACAAGCGTTTGGAAGTAGTTGGAGAATTATCAATGTTATAGTTGCCAAATTTTAAACTATAGGTTATAGTAATTAAAGACGACGCGGGATAGAGCAGCCTGGTAGCTCGTCGGGCTCATAACCCGAAGGTCAGTGGTTCAAATCCACTTCCCGCTACCAAATTAAATATAAATGAGTCCTCATGATTTTTATAATTGTGGGGATTTGTTTTTGTGTGTATATACAAATGAGTCAGTTTAACATTACGATAGAACCCGCTCCACAATCCTCAGAAGTCGGGTTTTAGGATTATGTCTGACACACTGACAATTAAAATAAAAAATTGCTCGGATTCTAAATTTTTCTACAGACTTACAAAGAAACTGCATAAGTTATTTTTATAGGCATCCATATATGTTGTATAGCCTAGTAAAAGCGTAAAATTTAAAATTTATGATAGGATTTGTATGATGAATCGCGAAAAGTTAATAAACATTAATTTTATTTTCAAAGCATTGATTTTAGGAACGTGTTTGACTGCTGGAAATACTATTGCCCAAACACTACCACTAACATCAAACTTGATTGGTTTTAATTCTGATGAAGGTGAGAAATTATTAATTGAAAGTAAATCAAGAGAAGATTTCTTTCCTTTGAGTATGCAGTTTGTCACTCAAATCAATCAAGCTTACTGCGGTGTTGCGAGTATAGTTATGGTCTTAAATAGTTTAGGTATTGAAGCACCCGAATCTACTCAGTACAAACCTTACCGAGTGTTTACTCAAGAAAACTTTTTCAACAACAAAGCAACGCAACAAGTAATATCGAGCGAAGTTGTTTCTCGTCAAGGGATGACGCTTGAGCAAATGGGGAAATTGATTAATAGTTATGGTGCAATAACAAAGGTTTATCATGCTAGCAATACAAATATAGACGAGTTTCGCCTTATTGCAGCAGAAAATCTCAATCAAAAGCAAAATTTTGTGATAGTCAACTACCTGCGTCGAGATATTGGACAAGAAAAAGGCGGACACATATCACCAATTGCCGCATATAATGCCCAAAACGACCGATTTTTGATTCTTGATGTTTCGCGCTATAAATATCAGCCAGTTTGGGTTAAAACAGCAGATTTGTGGAAAGCGATGAATACACGAGATTCTACTTCCACCAAGTCTCGCGGGTTTGTATTAGTAAGTCGGTAAATACAGTTGGGTTGAGTCTAGGATTATTTTATTAGTGCATAAGTTGATTTTGCTTGCCTCTATTAAAGGATTGACATCATCGGTAGCCACACTGACTTGATACAAATCATGAAATTCAAAATGCGCCGTACTATATTAGGTATTTCTTTAGCCACCGGACTAGTTTTGAAAGAAAACTATTATGCACTTAAATCCCAACACTTCTATAAACGACTCTAAAAATCAAGACCAATCAAAAATTAAACGGATTGTATCTGTTGATTTGCTGCGTGGCTTGGTTATGGTTTTAATGACATTAGACCATACAAGAGATTTTTTTTCTAATGTTCGTTTTAACCCATTGGATATAGACCAATCAAATATTTTTCTCTTTTTGACTCGATGGATTACTCATTTATGCGCTCCATCTTTCATTTTTCTCGCAGGTGTCGCAGCTTATTTGTCTTTAAAGCGCGGGAAAACAAAGCAACAGTTAGCTCGTTTTCTCTTAATCAGGGGATTTTGGTTAATATTTTTGGAATTAACTATAGTTAGCCTTGCATGGACATTTTATCCTGGTCTTTTTATGGCAGGAATACTATGGGCAATTGGTTGGTCTATGATTGTTTTAGCAATATTAATTCAGCTTCCCATTCGCAGCATAGCTATATTTGGAGTAATAGTTATTGTTGGGCATAATTTGTTCGATAGCGTTCAAGTAGAACAACTAGGAAATTTTGGCTGGATTTGGGCATTTCTTCACGAGCGAACAATGTTTGTACCCATACCAGGAATACGCTTTTTTCTTGTCTATCCGCTGATTCCTTGGGTTGGGGTAATGGCAAGTGGTTATGCTTTTGGAAAGGTGTTGACTAAAACAAAAACTGAACGTTTAGGTTGGTTACGTAATTTAGGTTTGGGTTTAATTTTTAGTTTCGTAGTTATCCGAGGGTTGAATTTTTATGGAGATCCAAAACCTTGGTCAGTACAATCTAGTTTTTGGAAAACAATATTATCATTTATAAATATTTATAAATATCCGCCATCGTTAGCTTATTTGTTAATCACTTTGGGCATAGCTTTTTTATTACTTTATGTATTTGAAAGTCAAAGAAGCGTACTTTTTAAACCCCTAATGATTTTTGGAAGTGTTCCGTTATTCTTTTATATTATCCATCTTTGGTTGATACATTTTTCTGCCGTTTTATTGGCGTTACCCAAATATGGCTTGAAAGCATTTGCTTTACCTTATCTATTATCTAGCGCAATGCCAGACGATTACGGATATGATTTACATCATGTTTACGTTTTATGGATAATTATGCTTGTTATTCTTTATCCTATATGTAACTCATTTTCTAACTATAAGTCGAAGAATAAACGTTGGTGGTTAACTTTTATCTAAAAAAATTTGCCTCTCACCTACCCATATAAATAAGTAGTAAAAAACATTATCATTATCAAATAAATACTGCTGCTTAATTCTTTAGGATAATTTATTTCTTGGAAGTCCCTAATCCTTTATTCACAGGATTTCGATATAGTCTGGGAAAGAAAAACCATCCTTCATAATAGGTTAAGTTTAATTATGGTTTGGAAATTGAAACGTCCTATTTTATTGGGAGTAGTAGGTTTATCCTTTTCTCTGTGGATGTTAGAAGGTTGGTGAATTTAGCTTGTTGAGTCTGCTTGCAGTTGGTGGTGGTTTGTGGTTAATGAAACAAAATCGTCCCAAGAATTACAGCGAGCAATTAGATGAAATAGCGATCGATCGAATAACCGTAGAAAATACCATTGCGGCTAACGCGATCGCAAATCCAGCAGTTTAATCCCAGCGCAATATTAATGTAGAGACGTAGCACTGCTACGTCTCCCCGTTTATAGATACCAACACAGCAAAACCTTCAGTAGTTTGATAGTTAAAAATTATATTTAAATATCTGGTAGTAATCGTTCCCGCTTCATCTAATTACCACGACTTATGAATTAAACTAAATTAACGACGTTGCTGTGGAGTAATTACTATGCAAGTTAAAGATTTAACAATTGATGAATTAAAAACTCTGATTCGAGAAACTGTTATGGAGGCTTTAGAAGAACTTTTGCCAGATCCAGATAAAGGTGCAACGGTTAGAGAAGATTTCAAGCAAGAACTTTTGGAGATTCGGAAGCGTAGAGAGGCAGGAATTAGGGGCATTCCAGCAGAAGAAGTTATGCAGAAACTGGGATTAGACGGCTGATGAGCTATTTGGTTGAATATGAGCCAGAAGCCTTTGCTGACTTAGAGAAGCTAACTCATGCAGTTCGTGAACGAGTTGTCAATAAGATTAATTGGTTGGCTGAAAACTTTGACCAGATTACACCCCAGGCTTTGGTGGCTGATTTATCAGGTTTCTTCAAGCTGAGAGTTGGAGATTACAGAGTTATTTATGAATTTGACCGTAACAATGAAGTGATTTTTATTAACCGAATTAGGCATCGAAGAGAAGTTTATAACTAAGTTTACACTTATAATTTTGGTTTATGTCCTTGCAGTAACCTTTTGATTGAAGCTTGTACATACACAAATTAAATATGCAAATAAAACAACGTCATGATTGGGATTTAACCACATCAGAAGCGAAAATTATCCAAGAAGAATTACAAAAAGAAGTTATTACCGAAGATCGATTTACAGAACCAGTAAAATATGTAGCTGGTGTCGATATGGGTTTTGAAGCTGATGGAACCATTAGCCGTGCAGCAGTTGCGGTATTGAGTTTTCCGGATTTACATCTACAAGAACAAAGTATAGCTAAACGTGCTACGACCTTTCCTTATATTCCCGGTTTTTTATCGTTTCGGGAAATTCCGGCAGTATTAGACGCGCTACAACAGATAAATACGATACCAGATATTATTCTGTGCGACGGTCAAGGAATTGCCCATCCTCGGAGAATGGGAATTGCCAGCCATTTGGGTGTAATTCTTGATATGCCTACAATCGGTGTCGCAAAATCTTGGTTAATCGGTAAATATGAAGAAGTTCCTCAAACTAAAGGAAGCTGGCAGCCTTTAATACATAAAGATGAAACTATAGGAGCAGTTTTACGTACTCGTGCCAATGTCAAACCGCTGTATATTTCTAGCGGTCATCGGATTAGCTTACCAACTGCGATCAATTATGTATTGCGCTGTACCCCCAAATACCGCTTACCAGAAACTACCCGGATTGCGGATAAATTAGCTTCAGCGAGATGAAATAAAAATATTCGAGTGCGATCGCGCTTTCCCACCTACAACTTCTTAAAGTACCTGGCGATCGCTAACATCCCAAACCCCAGTTTTTCATAGGTACGACGCGCTGGAGCATGACCGGGGTCTCCTCCGGTTTCGACCATAGCAATAGACATTCCAGCATCTTTCATCCAATCAAGAGCGAATGAGATCAGAGCGCTACCAATACCACGACCTTGAAAGTCCGGATCGACAGCGACCATGTAAATTTCGCCCATGCTCTCATCCGAATCAAGTTTCACAGCTACAAAACCCATAGTAGAACCTGCATCGATCGCAACCCATACATTTGTGTCTTCAGCAGTGCAAACCTCTTCAACAGCTTTTTGCTGGCTTACACGCCAATCATCGGCATAGAATTCTCGGTATACTTCAACATCCATGACTTTCTGAATCGAATCAAACACGGGAGTCCATGCTCGAAGCGAAAGACGAATAACAGCATCAAGGTGATGGTGGTCATATGGTTCAATTTGCATTTTGATATATATATCACTTTTCGTTTAAGTACAATACACCCCAAAACCTCACCCCGTCATACGGACACCCCTCTCCTTAACAAGGAGAGGGGAAGGGGGTGAGGTTTCTTCTGTATTTTGCCCAAGTCAAACCGCTATACTTTTTATTTCTAATTTATTTTAAGTTGTTTCCGTAATACTTGATTGCTTATACTTGCTCGTGTTAGGAATCGCACAGATAATGATTGAAGTTGGTTAGTAAGAAGCTTATTGCTAGTTAGAATAATGAATTCACTGACTTTACGGTGGCACGATGCAGGTCAAGAAAAAACTCACATAATTTACGAACAACAGCCTAGTAAGAATCCTGGTACTGTCCGCATTGGTCGCGACCCTTTACGGTGCGATATTGTTTTGAGTCATCCTACTGTATCGGGTTTGCACGCTGAAATATTTTTTAATTTTCCAGAAAAACAATTTTATATTCGGTCTTTAAGAGAAAAAAATCCTCCTTTGGTAGATGGAAAACAATTAATCCAAGGAGATGCGTCTTTGAATCAAGGTAGCGTTATCTGCTTGGGACAAATGGAGTTGAGAGTTATTACTATTAGTATTTCCCAAACTAATTACTTTCCCGCGACTATTTTGGAACCACCAAAACCAGGTATAAATAGTCAACCAGTAATCCCTAATCCACCATCGAAACCTTTATCTAAGGATGATTATGGATTGCAATGTCCTAATTGTCATAAAGTATCTTGTATCGAACATATTCAAGTTGGTTGTCCTTGGTGTGGTACTTCTTTAGCTGCGGCAATAAGTGTTTTGGTTGCACCGGATAATATTCAGTGAACAATTATCAATAAACAATTATCAACTAATTAAAATATATGATCGGGAATTTACACATTCATTTAAGTTGGGAAGAACCAGCGACGGGGGAATTACGAGAACCAAGTTTGAGGGTACCGATCGCTTTTGGTCGAGAATTTTCTCAAATGCCCGCAGAACTCAACGGACAGCGTGTTTCGCGAATGCTACTTAATAGTAGTGAAGTTTCCCGATATCATGCACTGATTGATTGGGAACAAGACCAATTAGTTGTCATTGACCAAAATAGTGTTAACGGTATTTATGTTAATGGCGATCGCCAACCGCGTACTATTATCAATAATGGCGATATTTTAAAAATTGGGCCTTATGAAATTACTCTTTCTTTCAGTTTAAATACACCCGTATCTACACCTACACCAACAAATTCTACGATTCAATTTAATCCTAATACCAATTTACCAGACCCTACATTACCTCCACAGCCAGCAGCAACACCTCTAGGTTCGAGTTTTCCACCACCAATTTTTCAAGAGGAAAAAGTTCCGGTACAGGCACTTCACGCTACAGGTTTACGTGTAGATGAAACTGATTATTTAACTTTGGGAGCGGGTTTAGGAAGTTTCATTTGGGTAGATTTACTGAGGCTATACGGTGTTAAGAACGAAAAAATCGTTGCTTTGGGTTTAGATAAAGAACCATTTGCTAGGTATAAGCTACTGTGCATGAATTCGCAAATCCCTTTGCATGAACGATTACGTTCCAATTCTGACTCTTGTCCCGATAATATCTGGGGTTTTCCTAGCTATGCTTTACGAGAAGCTTGGCGCGATTTTGGTAAGGGAAGGTTAAGTGATTCGTTTAAATATCTGTGGAAAGTATTTGCTGAACCCGATTATGCTGAAACTTACACTCCCCGTGCTAGTAATGTTTTTGATTCTATAGGTAGAGAAGCGCAGCGCATTGGTTGGGAACAAATGTATCGTTATGGCAGAATCCGAGCCATACGTAAAACCGATGATGGTCGCTATTGCGTAGCTTATTCAAAGGGAAGAGGAGACCATGCTTTTTATGTAACTCGTTTTTTACATTTAGCTACAGGTTATCCAGCAATTCAGTTTTTACCCGATTTACAGGCTTATCGGGAGAAATATCGCGATTTTAAATCTGTAGTTAACGCTTATGAAGACCATCACCACGTTTACGAACAGTTAGAACGTCAAGGTGGTAAAGTATTGATTCGAGGACGGGGTATTGTGGCTTCGCGGATTATTCAGCGGCTTTACGAAGCCCGTAAGAAAAATTCCGATATTACAGTTTTGCACCTAATGCGATCGCCAAAACCCCAAGGTAATAAGTTCGGTAAAACGCAGCGGATGGTGAAGAATCATTTTGAATTTCAGCCGTTCAACTGGCCCAAGGCTTGCTGGGGTGGAGAGTTGCGGGTCATGTTGGAAAATGCTACTCCCGACGAACGCAAGAAGTTGTTAGCTGACTGGGGAGGTACAACCACAGCCGACCGTCATGATTGGCAGCAAATTACGCAGGATGGTTTGCGAGATGGCTGGTATAAAATAGAGTTTGGCGAAGTAGAAAGTGTAGAACGCGATGCTCAAAATCGAACTATTACCAACATCAAAGAAAAAGGTTTTGGGCAAATGACTCTCAACGCAGATTTTATTATGGATGCAACGGGATTAGATGCCAAAGTCCAAGCAAGTCCATTACTAGAAGATTTAGTTCAGCGTTATAGTTTGCCGTTGAATCATTTATCTCGATTACTTGTAGCCAACGACTTCGAGCTAGTAGAAATGCGTAATGATAAAGGTAAAATGTATGCTGCGGGAGCAATTACTTTAGGCGGTCCTTATGCAGCAGTAGATAGCTTTCTAGGATTGCAATATTCCAACTTACGAGCTGTAGATGGATTAGCGATCGCTCGCGCTCCGGGAGTACATCGATTAAACCCCATCTCCTCTTTCGGACAGTGGTTGAAATGGGTATCAAATCAATCACCTTAAATAAAAATAGAGACGTTACAGTGCAACGTCTCTTCAAATATGTATTTTCCCTAAACCTCAGCTACTACCAATTTTATTGATAACTATTTGCTGTTCGCTTAGAAATGTAGTTCGTTTGACTTGAACATTACTGTTGCTAATGTAGATAATAATCAATGGAATCACTGACATCCCACTTAGACGTTTCTAAGGCTCGATTGACCCATCGAGTCTTTTTCCTATCTTACTTTAAAATACTTGATGACATACGTATTATCCGCATATTTTTTGATTATTTTAGTAAAAATTTCTAATTTTAATCGTTCTCACAAGTAAGTCGGCACAAATAAAACTAACTATGTAATGGTTGGGTAAATTGGTATCAAAGCCTTTTCCCTACTACCTGTTATGATTACGATTTTCAACTCCGACCTACTTATGCATTTTAGCTCAAGTTATCTCAAAAACCATTGTTATTGTGATAGGACTTAGCAAAAAGGCATATTTTTCTTGTAGGGTGCTGTGACACTTAATTAAAAATTGAACGTAATAATAAGGGTTGTAGTGTCACGCACTAGGGTGTTGACTTTGATAGAATTTACCCGTTTTTGGCTCATGCATTAACTGGTTCCCAGCCAGAGGCTATTTGTGACAACTTAAGGTGAAATTAATGATGTCAACTCGTAATTATCGTTAAATCAAGCTTCGTACTGAGTTTTTAGCGAAATTTGGGAATCATGGATTCAAAATTTCGCGATTACTTAACTAAAAATGCTGTTTCCAACCTGGCTTTCAGAGCAAAATTTAAGCATTATTGCTTATTGACAAATTGTTTATATCCTTAAGTTGTCATCAATAGCCAGAGGCTGGGAACCCATGACAGTCGGCTCTGCCGACCGTCAAAAGCCAACACAAAAACTGTATGAACTTTTAGCCCAGAAAAACCACAGAATCAACAGCCTACTAGTCACGCACCATCCGAGTTTTGTGACACTTGCTGCCATTCCTGTGTGAATTAATGTCATTTATGGCAACACTCAGGGACATACTCTTAAAAAAAAATAAACAAAATAACCGGAAATGGTGTAGAAATGTATAGAATCTTTGAAAAATATAAAATATAGTCTTTTCAGATGCAAACATTTGTAGCTCCTTCAATGCAGCTATCTGTAGTAACGAATAGTAATCAACCTTTAAAGATTGTCGCACTGGGGGATAGTTTAGTTTACGGATTTGGAGACCCAGACGGAGGTGGTTGGGTTGAAAGATTACGAAGAACTTGGATGTTACCCGAAAGCCCAGGACACGTTTTATACAATTTGGGTGTACGTGGCGATCGCATTGGACAAGTAGCGAAAAGACTCGAAGTTGAATTTCGTCATCGGGGAGAGTTACGCAACCGCGTTCCTGACATCATTATATTATCGGTAGGAGTAAATGATTCAGCCCGAGTGGGTCG
Organism: Rivularia sp. UHCC 0363; assembly: GCF_034931125.1. Taxonomy (NCBI): domain Bacteria; kingdom Bacillati; phylum Cyanobacteriota; class Cyanophyceae; order Nostocales; family Rivulariaceae; genus Rivularia; species Rivularia sp. UHCC 0363. Next base: position 54,487 of record NZ_JAYGHM010000055.1, read on the forward strand.
TCCTGACGGTAAAAATTACACGGATTTTTCGATTTTTGAAGGACAAATTGCGTCTTTTTTACAACAAGCACAAGAACTTTGTCCGGTGTTATTTGTAGGTATGGTACCAGTCGATGAAGTCAAAATGCCTTTCCTTAACTGCTTGTACTACAATCGCGATGACCAGTACCGCTACAAAGAAGCAACAAAACTTGCTTGTCGAGAACAGGGAATACCTTATTTAGATATATTCGACAAATGGATGCATCACCCCGAAACATGGAGAGTTAAACGTTTGAGTAGCGATGGTCTTCATCCCAACACGTTAGGTTATCAAACCCTGTTAGAAAACGCAACCAATTGGGAAGCGCTTGCTCGCTTTAATTCTAGCGACCATTATCGTTTAACTTCATAGTAACTTGACAAAATCCCCAAATAAGACTTTTTGCGGAAAGCGTCATCAGCGTATTGAATCGTTCAATATAGATGGCGTTTTTTAATATCTTCTTAAAAATCGAATAATATTATGTATTCAATACTTGTATTTAAAAACAGAAGACATAACTCCTAATCCAAAATTCTATGACTCCAACTTTATTTGGTCGCTGGCAAACTCGTTTATTATTACTTTTAACTGTAGGTTTATTTGTTAGTTTACCATTTGCGATCGGTTTGATTGGTTCACCGCAAAGTCCTGTATATTTCTGGATACTTTTTTATGTTGCTATATTTGGCATAGGCTGGGATATAGTATATGATCGAATTCAAAAGTATCGCTGGGATAGAGATTGGCCCGCAGTTTTCCAGCTATTTGCCGGTATTTGGGAATTTATATTTATACTTTGCGGAGTAAAATTCCTGGGGTTTTTACCAATACCAATTCCCAAAGACGAATTACCTTTATTTTGGGTTTTCTTCCATTACACAATAGTTTGGCTTGCAGTATTCATTGCTTCTCAAAGTATAATGCGGATACTTTTCGTTCGTTGGCGCTTTCGTGGCGGACAATGGTTATAAAGATTTTTGTTCAACACCAATATATTTTGTAGAGATCTCCGCACTGCTACGTCTCCAAATTCAGCGAACAACACAGGTATTTATTCAGAAATAGGACTTAGCAAAAAGGCACATTTTTTCTTGTAGGGTGTGTGACTAGGCTGTTGACTTTAATAGAATTTACCCGTTTTTGGCTCATGCATTAACTGGTTCCCAGCCGGAGTCTGGGAACCCATGACAGTCGGCTCTGCCGACCGTCAAAAGCCAACACAAAAACTGGATGAACTTTTAGCCCAAAAAACCCACAAAGTCAACAGTCTAGTGTCTGACACTTTGAGTGATTTTGAACGAAACAATATTGTTTGTAGTGTCACGCACCAACTGGGTATTGTGATAATATCGTAAGTCCTAAGAAATTAATATTCCTGCATAATCAACAGTTAACCTACGAAATAATAGTAAAAGTAATATCGTTAAAGCCAACATTTACATTTGCTAAAACAGCCAAAACATTATCACCTTGAAGAATGTTGGTATTGTTTCCACTTCCTTGGATATTTAATTCACTTGAAGATAAACCAGATAAACCGATAGTATCAACATCGACATCAAAATCGTAGATAGTATCCTTACCATTAGTAATAAACGAACTGATAACAAAAATATCGCTACCAGCTTCACCATAAAGGCGATCGCTACCAGCACCACCCTTAATTAAATCATTACCTTCTCCACCTTTAATTAAA
>NZ_JAYGHM010000056.1:0-55937 GCF_034931125.1 Rivularia sp. UHCC 0363
TAACTCCCAACTCCTAACTCCCAACTCCCTATTCATTCAGCAAATTCATAACGATTTTTCCCCAGATGCTTCGCACGATACATTGCAGTATCCGCTTGCTTGAGTAATGTTTCTGAGTTGTAAGCAGTATACGGATAAATGCTGATACCGATGCTCGCGGAAACCTTGGCACTATGACCTTCTAAGGTAATTGGTTCTGTAAGACTTGTAAGAATTTTATCAGCAATTTTAGCAGCAACTTGTGGGTTAGGAATCCGACGTAAAATAATTGTGAACTCGTCCCCCCCCAAACGGGAAACAGTATCGCTACCACGCAAACAATTGTTAAGTCGTTGACCAACCGTTACTAACAAAAGGTCGCCCATTTCATGTCCTAAAGAGTCATTTACTTGCTTAAAACCATCTAAATCTACAAACAGCAATGCTAGCAAGTAATCACCGTTTTGGGCCCAACACAAAGACTCATGAAGTTCTTCTGTAAAAGCTTTCCGATTTGGTAATCCGGTAAGAGCATCGTGATAAGCAATATAGCGCAAATGGTCTTCTTGATGTCTTAGTTCTTTATTAGAACGATACAATTCATCGGCAGTACGCTTAAGTTCTTCTTCTATAAGTTTACGTTTAGTAATATCGCGAATTACACCAACTAAGAATAAGTTACCAGCAGCATCTTTATGAAGCGAACGTTTAGTCGCGAGTAGATGAAGCTTACCATTAGCATCTGTAAGTTCTTCTTCGTTTTCTAATAATTTTTGAGTTTGAAAAACATACTCATCTTTTTCTCTAAAATCATCAGCTTCATGTCTAGGGAAAAAATCATAGTCTAACTTATCGATTAAGTTATTTTTAGGACAGCCAACCAACTCACAGTAAGCATCGTTTAAAACAATCCATTCATGCTTTTCATTTTTAACGTAAATAGGGTCTGCGACTGTATTAATAACTTGTCGTAAAAACTCTCTAGAACGTTTAAATTCTTCCTGAGAATGAGCGATTTGACTGGTAATAAAAATTACTGAGGTAACGTAAGTTATTAAGGCAGGAACCAGTGGTATCCACCAGCCTTTTAAAAATAACAAATAAGCGCTACCTGTTAACATAAAACTGAAAAGCAATACTAATAATAAATTGGTGCTTGAACTCCTAATTCGCCATCTAGTTATTGCCCCTACATAAGCCCAAATTATAATCCATACGCATTCCATAGGTTCAGACCACACTTTAAGTAATTCCCTTCCTTCGACAGCTGCGGAAAGAATTTCATCAATAAAATAAGCCTGTAATTCTACACCAGCTATAGACTGCGGTTCTTTGTCCGTAAAATCGCTAGAGTATGGAGTTAATTTTAAATCCTGTAAGCTGGGTGCAGTAGAACCAATTAGCACGATACGGTCTTCAATCCAACTTCTGGGTACTTCTCCATCTAATATTTTTATTAAAGGTATTTTACGAAAACCATAGCCTTTTTCACAGCTTTCGTTACAAACAGGTTTGGAAAAGTTAGATAAAAATTGATAACCACCATCATCAGCTTTGATGTAGCCACCATCATTTTGTTTAAATCTAGTAAATGTAGCTTTACCTAATTGTAAATAGTCAGAATTTTCTGCATTTTTAGGTGTAATACCCTCAGCTTTCAAATATAGTCGCGCCAATTTTAAAGCAAAGCTTTCATATCCAGTATTATTAATATGCAAATACAGTAAACCGCGACGCACTTTACCATCAACATCCACTATCACATTATTAAAACCTACTTGGTTTTTTTTGCTTAATATAGGTGGTGGTTTAACCCGGTCGTTTGGATTATCTGAGAGTAATTCAATACCAACTAAATTCGGTGTTGATGCAAATACTTCTTCCAAGTTTTTACTACCAGGTGATACTGCTAAATCTCTATAAACGTCTAAACCAATAGCACGGGGTTTATAAGCTTTTATTTTTTCTAATAATTCAGCTACTTTGCGATCGGAAATGGGCCAAGAATTTAGTTCTTGCAAAGAAGCTTCATCTATAGCGACTATGGTAATACGTTCTTGATGTTGTTCAACTGGACGTAATTGAAAGAACTGGTCTAAAGCAGTCCATTCTAAAGATTGCAATAACCCTAGGTAGCGTAATACAAGTACACAAAATACAACGCTAGAAGCAGTTATTAATTCTCTGTGTCTTCTAAAAAGTTTTGTTTGCAGCGCAAAGATTGATTTTTGTACATCTTTGCCTAGTTTTTTTCTTGTTCCCATTACCAAATCGGGAGAAAAATTTTCAAGTAAGTCGGCATAAATAAAACCAACTATGTAACGGAATGTAAACTGGTATCAAAGCCTTGTCCCTACTCCCTGTGATGATTACGATTTTCAACCCCGACCTACTTAATACAGTTAAGGTGCTAACTATACTTTGTACTTAGAGATTTTGGTAAAATGATGAACATATGCATAAAATCTATTTAATTGAATGTAATTAATAGACCAAGTTGTTCTAACTGTTTACTAAAATTTTTAGAAATGTTTTAGCTGAGTATGGTTCCCTAGGGAAACTTACATAGCTCTATATTTTATGTCAGTGATTGTATCTATGAACCAACGGCACATTTTCAAGTAATTACAAGTATCTGTTTAGTACAAGTAGTGATTTTACATAATTAAAGGGTACTTACATAAACATCCTATCGGCAAGTGCTAAATATTAAATTATTGATGTTTGTATATAAATTTTAATTCTCCTTTACTATTTAGGTATAAACCGAATTTTATGTAAGTATGTAAAAAATTATCTTTTACGAGTAAATGTAGAATAGTCGCGAATATTCTTTTTGTGACTCACTAGGCATGGGTTCCAAAGAATTATTTGTTTTCGATTTTTAAGTACTTTAACTTATATAAAATAATATATAAATATATTTTTTATACATTGTATTGCGATTATCTTTTTAATGAAAATAAAAAGCCAACAGAAGCTAATACCTCAGTTGGCTTTTTAGATTTAATTTTTGCAAATTGGAATTTGTCTAAGGGACTTGCAAACTGAAAAATATCTAATTTTCCAACGGTAGCGCGTGCTAGGTCACATTACGATTATTAGATAAATTATTTTTTGCAATCCGATCTCAACGACGTAGATAATACTTGAAATTGGTCGGACCTTGATAACCAGAAACTTTTGCTAATTCTTCAAGACTTTGCGCTCCTGTATAGGTTTTACCCTTGATCTTCCAAGTAGGATAGCTTTCAATCCCGGCTGTTTTACACTCCGGTTTCACATTATTAGGATTATCAGCTGGAGCGCAATCTGTATGAGGTACTTCTTGATAGGCTTCCTTACCAAATAATAGCTTTTGCTCGTGACAGTGAGGACACCACCAAGCAATATATTCTTTGGCTCCAATTTCTTTGAGATGACGTGCTAATGCGATTTCTGCTTCCCCAGAAGTGGTGGTAACTTCCCAACCAACTCCGGGTTGAGGATTTGCTTGGGGAACAAAGCTAATTGGCCCACCTTTAGTAGAATCGGTTGTCTGAGTTCCATTAGGTGTCACACCAGCATAAACACCTAATGTCCCAATCAGCGTTACCATGCCGACAATTACCGCAGTAAAGAAAATTTGCCCTATATCTTCCCAACTACGACCGATAATAGTTAAGACCAGCATCGTTAGGGAAAATAGAGCGGATGCAATACAGTAAGGACAAACAGTTTTGATCTGGCTAAATAAAACATACATTAGATAGCTGCTGAAAACCGTCATGGCGATCGAGCCAATCAGCAGAAATGTCCATGTTAAGTTTTCTAACTTCTGACGCTGCTCTTTATTTTCCCCACTTTTTAAAAGCAAAGGTGCAAGAGCAAATACCAGCATACTAAAATATGCTAGAAACCCGAACAAAGCTAATGGCTGTCCGAGAACAGTTGCCCAAGGACTAGAAAGAACGCTGTTGCATCCAGAAGCCGACCCCGCAGTTGCAGAGGAAGCAGTACAGGCAACTTCTCCTCCTCTTAATTTGACAATGGTCAGATAGCCAGTTACTAAAGCACCGCAAGAAGCAATTCCTGCGATTAGTAAACGGGAGAAGCGATGAATCCAAGGAGTAGAACGACGACGAATCATAAGCTAAAACATTATTAATTGGGATTAATAAATCGGAAATAGGTAATAAACTAGGACGTTATATTCTAAATCTGTATAACACCAGCAATTAAAATCTGATGTCTCATAGCTTACATAGCTTAATTTAGTTAAAATTAACTTGTGTTGCAAACTAAACTTAAAATCCGTAAGTATGACGACAATTCAGGCAATACAATATTATTGTGTTGGTTCTTGAATGACGAACGCTAATTACTACAATTGTTAACCACTACAATTCCCAATTTCCGTTCTTAAGAATGTAGCTTGAAAGAAGCTGATTCGTGACCTTTGGAATTAAAATTGAGTCGAGCAGCTTCTACAAACTGGCTGACGCGGATTGGGTCTATAGTTTGGTCGCGGTTCCCGTGACGTTTCAAAGAACTAGAAACTATTACACCATCCGCAGCTTGCATTAGTGTAGCAATATTATCCCAACTCGCCCCACTACCAACAAATACCGGAGTCCCTTTCGCTGCATTTGATGCTAGTTCCAAATCATCAGGATTGGGAGGATTACCCGTAGCCCAACCCGATAAAATCACTGCATCCGCTAATCCCCGCTCAATTGTATCTTGAACGGCAGTTGTCAAATTAACCGAACCCAGGGGACGAGCGTGTTTCACCAATACATCCGCCATAATTTTGACATCACAGCCTAATTCTCGCCGGTATCTAAGTAATTGATGCGCTTCTCCTTCTATTAATCCTTGGTCTGTTGCCATTACCCCCGTTAGCACGTTAACGCGGATAAATTGCGCTTGGGTACAGCTGGCAATCGCGATCGCGCTTCTGGCATCGTTCCGCAACACGTTTAAGCCGATAGGCAAAGTGACAAGATTTTGTATCCGCTGTACCACTACAGTCATTGCACTGACAATCGCTGGGTCTACATGATTCTTTGTAAACGGCGCATCAAAAAAATTCTCGACAATAATACCGTCAATTCCGCCGCTAGCAAGGGCAACTGCTTCTTGTTCCGCACGGTCAATTATCGCTTTGAGACTACCTCCCCAGCGTGGTGAAGTAGGCAGTGGTAACAGATGAACCACACCAATAATTGGTCTTCGTGTCTTAAATAACTGATATAGATCCACGTCTTTTTTTTTTACGGACTTTATGTGGTTTCCCGGCAGAGAGGCAAATGGCACGTTTGTTTATTGTTAATAAAGCAAAAGCAACGTTGCTACGACCGATATTACCCTGGTATCCTGTTTGACTTGATAATATATAGTACAGTTCGGCGGTAATAAAACTACCATTCAAAATGGCTAAAAAGCATATAGAATAAGCTTTCTTTCGTAATAAATGCCTTTTTACTTTCGCCTTGCTGTACTAGTACGGGAATTAACCAGCAAAGGAGTGATTCGTACCATTAACTTGGATAAAACCCAAGTAAAAAACACATGAAGACTATTTTACAGAATTTCAAGCAAAAACCACCGCATTTATGGGTGGGATGTAGCGGTAGCACATTTATATGCTGTCAACGTTTTTTGGACGGTGAATAACTATATTATAATTATACAGCTTCAACTACCCCGCCCTGCCCTTTAGGGCTGAGAACGGGGATTGCTAAAAATAAATTTAGCAACGTAAGCAACAAAAAAGCAGTATGTCAACGCTATCTTTTAAAACCGGGATAAATAAATTTCCTTATTTGTGATTCTCTTTAAAAATTGACTTTAGATGAAAAAATAATCTACCTCTACCAATAGACCTAATTTGCCACAAAAAATTTCATAAGATATGTTAAGATAGAGAGAGTAAGACAAGAGGAGTCTGCCGCTCATATTCCTGCGGCTTGCAGCTTTACCTAAAAGAGTGTATGGTCTGCTACAGATACAGGCAATCGTCTGGGGAAAGGGTAATATTACCGCTAGCTAAAGCGTAACTCAGCCTGCGATTTCCTTTAGGGTAGCGACTTCTCTACAAAAAACCGATGTTAGTCGGTTGCTTCCTAATGAGCAAATTCAGTGTTGTTTACGGATTGCGGTAATGAAAAATACCACAAATTAATAATATGTAAATAAAACGATTCAAGGTTCAACAGTTAAAAAGACTGTTTTATACCTATGGAGAACGAATAGATTTTAAGTAAGGTAGAAAAAATATTTTACCTACAGTGGGTGTATATTGCTTAAGAATAGTGAGGTGTAAGTCTAGAAAATTTTTGCGATCGAAAAATGGCAAAAATCTATAACCAATCGCTCATTATGTCCGGAAATTTAACTCGAAACAGCAAAATATCTTTTATAATATGGGTGATAAGCCAACAATTGCATTTTCTCACCTAGGCTGCGAGAAAAACAGAATTGATACAGAGCATATGCTCGGTTTGCTTGTAGAAGCAGGTTATGGCGTAGATTGTAATGAAGAATTAGCAGATTACGTTATTGTCAATACTTGTAGTTTTATTGCGGCAGCGCGAGAAGAATCTGTTAAAACTTTAGTAGAATTAGCAGAAGCCGATAAGAAGATAGTCATTACTGGCTGCATGGCGCAGCATTTTCAAGAGCAATTACTCGAAGAACTGCCAGAAGCAGTAGCGGTTGTAGGTACGGGCGATTACGATAAAATCGTAAATGTAATTGAGCGAACCCAAGCAGGCGAACGTGTCAAGCAAGTAAGCGCCGAGCCTACTTTTATCGCCGATGAAACAACGCCTCGCTATCGGACTACTTCAGAAGGTGTAGCTTATTTAAGGGTCGCGGAAGGGTGCGATTATCGCTGTGCGTTTTGTATAATTCCTCATCTACGAGGGAAGCAACGTTCGCGTACTATTGAATCAATTGTCGCAGAAGCAGAGCATTTGGCATCTCAAGGAGTACGGGAGATAATATTAATTTCCCAGATTACGACAAATTACGGTATAGATATTTACAAGAAACCCCAGTTGGCAGAACTATTTCGCGCTCTGGGTAAGGTAGATATACCGTGGATTAGAATGCACTATGCTTATCCAACGGGACTAACCCCAGATGTGATTGCGGCGATTAAAGAAACACCGAATGTTTTGCCTTATTTAGATTTACCGTTACAGCATTCCCATCCTGAAATTCTTCGCACTATGAATCGTCCCTGGCAAGGACAGGTGAACGATGCGGTTATCGAGCGCATAAAAGAAGCGCTACCGAATGCTGTGCTGCGAACAACCTTCATCGTGGGTTTTCCTGGGGAGACAGACGAGCATTTTGAGCATTTATGTGAATTTGTCGAGCGTCATGAGTTTGACCATGTAGGTGTTTTCACTTTTTCACCGGAGGAAGGAACAGAAGCGTACAACTTGCCTTTGCAATTGCCGCAACAATTAATGGATGAGCGGCGAGATATACTAATGCAAATTCAGCAGCCGATTTCTTGGAAGAAAAACCAGATCGAAATTGGTAAAGTAGTTGATGTGTTAATTGAGCAAGAAAATCCCACTACGGGAGAACTAATAGGTCGTTCTGGTAGATTTGCGCCAGAGGTAGACGGACAAATATATGTTCGTGGAGAAGCTCGTTTAGGAGCAATTGTGCCAGTAGAAATACATAAGGCTGATACATACGACTTATACGGTAAATTGGTTTAAATTTAGCTTGCTGTATTTGATTAAGCTGACAAATTAATTAACACAAATAATCGATCAAATAAACTTAGAACATAGGAGAATTGATGAGTCTTACTTTTGAAGATTTAGGGATTTCACAACAGCGCCTTGCACAACTAGAAAAACTGGGTTTTACAACACCGACTAATATTCAAGAACAGGCAATTCCTCAACTGTTATCAGGTCGCGATGTAGTAGGTCAATCTCAGACTGGAACTGGTAAAACGGCAGCATTTTCCCTACCAATCTTAGAGCGGCTAGATGCTAATGAAAAAGCAGTCCAAGCTATAGTTTTAGCTCCAACTCGCGAACTTGCAATGCAGGTTCATAGTGCTATTGCAGAATTTGTTGGCACTGAAAGATTGAAAATTGTGGCAATTTATGGTGGTCAGTCAATTGACCGTCAAATGATGCAGTTAAAACGTGGAGTTCACGTTGTTGTTGGTACACCGGGACGAGTAATTGATTTGCTCGATAGAGGCTGCTTGAAGCTCGACCATGTAAAGTGGTTTGTGCTGGATGAAGCCGATGAAATGTTGAGCATGGGCTTTATTGATGATGTAGAGAAAATTCTTTCTAAAGCACCAAAAGAGCGTCAGACAGCTTTATTTTCGGCGACAATGCCGCCCTCAATTCGCCAATTGGTGAATAAATATTTAAACGACCCCGTAACAGTAACGGTTCAACAACCAAAAGCTGCTCCGAATAAAATTAATCAGGTAGCTTACTTGATACCGCGTCACTGGACTAAAGCTAGAGCTTTACAACCGATCTTGGAAATGGAAGATCCGGATACGGCATTAATTTTCGTTCGTACCCGACGTACCGCAGCCGAATTAACCAATCAGTTGCAGTCAGCCGGTCACAGTGCTGATGAATACCACGGTGATTTATCCCAACAAGCGCGGGAAAGATTGTTAGGACGCTTCCGCAATCGTCAAGTTCGTTGGGTTGTAGCAACTGATATTGCTGCAAGGGGCTTGGATGTTGACGAACTTACCCACGTAATCAACTTTGATTTACCTGATAGCGTAGAAACTTACGTTCACCGTATTGGTCGTACTGGTAGAGCTGGTAAAGAAGGAACTGCAATTTCCTTGGTACAGCCATTTGAGCGACGCAAACAGCAAACAATTGAACGTCACAACCGCCAGAATTGGCAAATGCTTTCTATTCCTACCCGCGCTCAAATCGAAGCGCGACAGTTGGAAAAACTGCAACTTCAAGTTAAAGAAGCTTTGAGTGGCGAACGTTTGGCTTCATTCTTACCAATAGTGCGCGAACTAAGCGAAGAATATGATGCTCACGCGATCGCAGCAGCAGCTTTACAAATGGCTTACGACCAAACCCGTCCGGATTGGTTAAAAGCAGAAAGCATTCCCGAAGAAGACGCGAACTATACGAGTTCAAACCAACCCAGATTACGTTCTTCTTCACGTCGTTCCTCTGGTGGTGGAGATAAAAACCGCCGTTGGGTGCAGGAAGGCAATAGTGGAAATGGAAATGGAAATGGAAAACGTGGTGGTGAACGTGGTGGTGAACGTGGTGGTGGATCTCCGAAACCCAAACTTAAAACAAACCAACGAGAAACTTCTGCCATGCATCAGAGTCAATACGGTTCTAGCACCGCAAAAGAATCTGCATCTTAATTAATAAATTGGTTTTGTTGTAGAAATAATCTCTACTAGTTAGTAAATTTCAGAATTTATTTAGAACAATACTGGTAGAGAGATCAAATCAAAAGTCAAAAAGTAACTGGTTCCAATGCAATCATGCTTCCGAACAAGGAAGAAGAAAGTTAAAACGATCGCAATGGAGCCAGTAATTATTTAATTTTAGATTTTAGATTAGTTAGTACCACCGGAGTTAAGAATTATCTTCCCAATGCCCAATCATTAATAATTGTTAATTGTTAATTCAACCAAGGACGGCTAATTCGATCTAATTGAGCAACCTCATCATCGCTCAATTTCCAACCCAAAGCACCAGCATTTTGTTGAACCTGTTCTGCTGTTTTGACTCCAGAAATAGGAATGACATTACCTTGAGCAATTAACCAGTTGAGAGCGACTTGCGCGGGAGTACGACTATATTTTTCGCCAATAGTTCGTAATAATGATATAACTGGCTCGATTTTTTGTAAGTTATCTTTACTAAATCGCGGGTCTATTTTTCTTGCACCAGTCGGATTTATAGTATTATCTGTCGTATATTTTCCTGTTAGCAATCCTTGAGCTAAAGGACTATATGCCAAAATTGTCACACCTAATTGTTTCGCGGCACTAATAATTCCTTGGGTTTCAACTTGACGAGTTAATAAAGAATAACGCACTTGATTAACTGCTAAAGGTATACCGCGACGAGCTAAAATTTCATGTGCTTCCTGCATTTGACTTTGGGAGTAATTACTTACACCAATAGCTTTAATTCTGCCGAGTTCTACCTCCGTTGCTAAAGCATTCATCAATGTTTCTTGGCTGAGAAAAAAAGTAAATGGCCAATGTACTTGATACAATGCAACTTGTTGTACTTGGAGACGTTTAAGACTCTCAGTTAATGCATCGCTAACAGATTCAGCAGAAAATCGCCAGGGTAAAGGACCGAACTTGGTGGCAATTTGCACTTGTTTATCCGTTTTTTTGATAAACTGTCCGAGCAATTCTTCTGAAAGCCCCAAACCATAGACTTCCGCAGTATCAAAAAACGTAATACCCGCCTCGATCGCAGCATTAAAAGCTTGTTCTACCTGTTCGGAACCGTATTCATTACCATAATTCCAAAATAGTTTATCACCCCAAGCCCAAGTACCCAGACACAAAGGGGTGACTGATACTGCATTTTGTCCTAATATGATGCTTTCCATTATTGATTAAATACTTTTACAATACTTTACCTAAAGTGTATCGCTGTTGTTGATATTAAAAGCTTTATTGATGAATCGTTAGTGAGATAATAGCAAAGCAACAACCGATTAAATTAGATAAGTGTTTCAGTTTAATTTTGGTTACTCCCGCTTGATTTATAGTTTTATTTTTAAGTAGTTATGGCAAGCAGTAATCCTAATCCAGAATCTAACAACTCGGAACAAATCAAATCGCTTCCTAGAATCAAGATTTTAACCATGTTCCGCTTGGGTTTGTTTCAAATGGGACTGGGGATTATGTCCCTGCTGACATTGGGGGTACTCAATCGAGTCATGATTGACGAACTCAAAGTTTTACCATTGATTGCAGCAGGTGCGATCGCGATGTACCAGTTTGTCAGCCCTGCACGAGTTTGGTTTGGTCAAATGTCCGATGCAAAAACGATTGGCGGCTATCATCGTTCTGGGTATGTATGGATTGGTGCAGCTTTTTTTACGGTAATTTCTTTTGTGGCGCTGCAAGTGGTGTGGCAGTTGGGCTATAGTTTACAGGCTCGCGGATGGAGTTTCCAAACCTACGGTTGGGCTGCAATACTGGCATCAGTTTTTGCAGTTTACGGTTTAGCTCTCAGTGCAAGCTCTACACCTTTCGCGGCTTTATTAGTAGATGTAAGCGACGAAGACAACCGTTCTCAACTAATTGGGGTTGTCTGGTCAATGTTGATGGTTGGGATTGTCATTGGGGCAATTGTTAGTTCTAAATTGTTAGAAACACCAGAAGTTTGCGGTTCAGCTATATTATCTTACGACCCTTCTCAAACAGGGAAAATAGCTGATATAGCGCAACTGCAAGCCACAATTAACCCCGTATTTATAATTATGCCAGCCATAGTTTTCGGACTATGTATATTGGCAACTTTCGGTGTAGAAAAAAAATATTCCCGTTATTCTTTACGTTCGCAAGCTGTAGAAAGAGAAGACCAAATAACTTTAAAAAAAGCATTAAAAGTTCTCACAGCCAGTCGTCAAACTGGTTTCTTTTTTGGCTTTTTGATGGTATTAACTATCAGCCTTTTTATGCAAGATTCAATTTTAGAACCTTACGGTGGAGAAGTTTTTGGAATGTGTATTGCCGAAACCACAAGATTAAATATTCCTTTTGGCATCGGTACTTTAATCGGAATTGGTTCGACTGGCTTTTTATTAGTACCGCGTTTGGGTAAAAAAAATACTACTAAATTTGGATGTATCGGCGCGGCGCTATGCAATGGTTTAATTATTATGGCAGGATTTAGCGCTAGTAAAAGTTTGTTGATGTTTGGCTTGCTGCTATTTGGATTATCATCTGGAATGTTGACAGCAGGAGCCACTAGTTTGATGTTAGATTTGACTGCTGCGGAAACTGCGGGAACGTTTATTGGTGCCTGGGGATTAGCGCAATCAATGGCCAGAGGTTCGGCAACTGTACTTGGTGGAGGATTTTTAAACTTAGGTAAAACGTTATTTGAATTACCAGCAATGGCCTATGGATTAGTATTTGTATTGCAAGCGATAGGAATGATTTTTGCTATTTTATTATTGCGTCGAGTTAATGTTAAAGAGTTTCAAAAAAATGCCAAGTTAGCGATCGGTTCTATTTTGGAAAATGAATTAGATTAAAATAGTTTTTCTTGTTCCCAGGTTCCACCTGTTTTCTTGTTCCCAGGTTCCACCTGCTTTCTTGTTCCCAGGTTCCACCTGCTTTCTTGTTTTTTCTTGTTCCCAGGTTCCACCTGGGAATAAAGTTTTCTTGTTCCCAGGTTCCACCTGGGAATAAAGTTTAGAAGGCTCTGCCTTCTTCTTGATCTCTAGAGGCAGAGCCTCTTGAAATGCGTTCCCAGCCGGAGTCTGGGAACGAGTGTTACGAGTGTTGCCCTATTCCCTATTTCTTGTTCCCAGGTTCCACCTGGGAATAAAGTTTAGAAGGCTCTGCCTTCTTCTTGATCTCTAGAGGCAGAGCCTCTTGAAATGCGTTCCCAGCCGGAGTCTGGGAACGAGTGTTTCCCTATTCCCTTTTAAAAAACATGAATGATTTTTGGAATAATATTTTAGAATTTTCTCAAAGTATTACGAATAGAGTCGGAAAGCAGTTAATGCAAGATTTTGGAAAGGTACAAGCCGATCGCAAGGCTGATGGTAGTTTGGTCACGAAAGCCGATAAGTGGGCTGATAACGAAATTCAAAATGCGATCGCTGCTCAATTTCCCGATCATGGTATTCTCTCCGAAGAAAATAACAAGGTTTTCCCCGATACTGAATGGTGCTGGGTAGTTGACCCTTTAGACGGTACGACTAACTTTACGAGGGGAATTCCTATTTGGTGTATTTCTCTAGGTTTACTCTACAAAGGTACACCTGTATTTGGCTATGTCTATGCACCACCAACTGATGAAGCTTTTTATGGATATTGGCAAGGTGATTCTGGATTAGATTTACCTTCAGGGGCATTTTGCAATCATCGTCAAATAAGAACTAGTAGGGATGATCTGAGTAAAAATCATTTTTTTAACTTATGTTCTCGGAGTACTTCGATAATTAATCCAGATTTTCCCTGCAAAATCAGAATGCTCGGTGTTGCTAGCTATAATTTCCTGACTGTAGCGACGGGGGCTGTATTGGGTGCTGTTGAAGCGACACCCAAGGTATGGGATATAGCAGGTGCTTGGGTAATTTTACAGGCTGCTGGAGGTTGTTGGATATCTTTGAAATCCGAGCCGTTTCCTTTGGTTGTAGGTGAGGATTATACTGCAAAATCTTTACCGACTTTGGCTGTAAGTCGTTCAGAATTAATTGAAGTATTTAAACCTTTTGTAGTTAATTGTTAGTTGTAGTTGTAGGTTGGGTTAGGCGCACAAAGAATGGTAGTTTTTAACTAGAAATTAGTCTATGCGCCGTAGCCCAACATCTTAATTTTTGGTATTCTACACGATCTTAAAAGAAGAATGTTGCGTTACGACATGATAATCATGAATTTAAGTTATTTTTGTGTCTAACCCAACCTACGATCTACGAGCTAAATTTTCGGTGTTTTACAATATCTCAAATTATCTTAAAAGAAGAATGTTGGGTTACGACACGATAATCATAAATTTACGTTTCCTATTTAACTTATTTTCGTGTCTAACCCAACCTACGAGCTACCAATTACCAATTACCAATTACCCATTACAAATAATTTTCCGTAATTTCACCATCTTCCAAGAATGCCACGTTGTCAGCAAAACTTTGAATTCGAGAATCGTGAGTTACCATGACAACAGTACTTCCACCTTCTCTAGCTAAATTACACAGCAATTCGATTACAGCTTGTCCGTTGTGAGAATCTAGTGCAGCAGTTGGTTCGTCTGCCATAATTAACCGGGGGTTTCCTGCTAAAGCACGTGCGATCGCAACCCGCTGTTTTTGTCCACCAGATAGATCGCGAGGAAGCACATTGGCTTTATTGGCTAATCCCACCATATCTAATAGCTCTAAAGCCTGATGAGTGGCGGATTTTCCCTTAATACCTTTGATTTCTAAAGCAACTTGCACGTTTTCTACTGCATTCAATGCACCAAAAAGGTTAAAGCCTTGAAAAATAAAACCAATATTATCTCTTCTAAACTGAGATAGCTTTTTGCGCGACATCCGCGTAATCTCTTCTCCCAAAAGATGCACTTTCCCAGATGTAGGGGTCAAAATCCCTGCCAAAATTGATAGTAAAGTCGTTTTTCCAGAACCAGAATGTCCCATTAACAGTTGGATGGTACCCTGGGGAACATCCAAATCGATTCCTTTGAGTGCTAAGTAGCGCTGTCTGCCAGATTGATATACCATTTCCACTCCTCTGGCAGAAATAGCAGAGGTTTTCAATTTACTTACATCAATAGACTGTGAATTATTCCAACTGTCAATTCTGGAAGTCACTATACATCGATTTTGAGAAATAGTCATTTCTTTTAGGGAAGGATATTGATTTTTGAGCTTTGTGCAAGGAGAAGTGTAAATTTACTTATAGTTGGCTATGTAAATAAAATTAACTTTTAAGATAAAACACTCTAGCCACATGAGATACTATGCTTTGAATACAATTGCGGGATCAACTTTACTGACTTTCTGAATTGCAAATAAAGCTGAACCGACACACATCAAAACGGTGATGCCAAAAACTCCCACGACCGTTAATGGACTAATTAAGATGACAATACCTTGAGTTGCTAATGTCCAAGCACCTAATCCCCAGCAAAGCAACATTCCGGGAATATAGCCAAGAATCGCCATCCACAAAGCTTGCTCGATAATTACGCCATATATCATTGTGTTAGACGCTCCCATCGCTTTGAGTGTTCCAAATTCTTGTAAATGGTCGGCTACGGCTGAGTATAAAATCTGACTGACAACTACCACCCCTACAACTACACCGACTGCGGCACCTAAGCCTAAAATGAATCCGATCCCCGTGGACTGCTGCCAAAATACACGTATCTTTTGAGACAATTCGGCGGTGGTATATGCTTTGGTTTCCGGGAAGGTGGCCTCTAAACGTTTTTTAAGCTGTTGGATATTTTGACCGGGTTGTGCTTGGATTAGCACATAAGATATTGGGGTATTTAAGCTCAATGCAGGTGGTGGTTCGTTAGCTGACTGCTGTTTTTTCGCATCAGCATCTTTTTGATAAACGTTCCGACATTGAAGTTCTTCTCCAACCCAGGTACAGTTAACGTTCGTGGTCACGCTAGCATTAGCGTAAGCATTTGCTGTTTCTAAGGAAGTAAATAGGAAGGGACTGGAAACAATTGATTGCGTGTTTTGAGTTAAGCCGACTACCTTTACTGGTAAAGACCCAATTTGACCAGCATCTGCTATTTTTTCGATTTCGAGAGACTTTAAATTGGTTTGATCAATTATTGCGGTGTATGGGTTTCTCAAAGATTTTACATCACCCTTAACCATATCTCCGGGTTGAAATAGTCTTCCCGTAGGAGAAAACCCGTATATTTTAACCACATTAATTTTGCCATCAGGTGCATTCCATTTAGCTGAACCTTGCAATAAAGCTTCTGCTCGTTTTACACCATCAACCTTTCTAGCTCTAACCGCATAATCGTATAAAAGCGGTTGAGTTAATTCGAGTTGTACCATCTTGTCCGATGTTAACCAGATATCGGCTCGGGAGTTTTCGACTAAAGTGGTAGTAGAGCGAATAACCCCATTGAATACTCCGGTTTGAATAGTCACCAAGCTGACAGCAAACATAATTCCTGCTTGAGCCACTAAAAAGCGAGGAATGTCTTCAAATAGATTTTTACGAGCAATCGAAACCATTGATACAGAATCACCAAAAAAATTTACTTGACTTGCAACCTACCTTTCTCTGTCAATTGATGCAAGGTAAGAAAACAATCATTAGAATACGGGGATTTAAATTTTGGATTTTTTACGGCTAAACTGTGCATTCATTTTTTTAATTTATATTTGGAACTAAAAGTATTTCAATGGCATATCTATATCATTATCATTTACTTAAACTTATTAGGAAATCAAGACAATTTAATTAAAAATTCTAATTTATAGTTAATACTCCATAACTAACCTCATTTCATAGACCATAAAATAATTCCTATGTTCCTTCTTACCAGGTTTCGGATTCTTGTATTCCACGAAAATTTGAAAATCAAAGCCAGATGACGGGTGAGAAGTAGATTCACAAATGCTTTTTAATGATGTTATAGTAATTATCCCTGGATACATCGAGCGATCAATAATTCTATAAATAAATGACCTACTCAATTTTGAGTTTTGTATTTTACACAGCCCAATTCTAGTTTAAAGCAAAGTGGTTCCAATTATGGAACTTTTTAATAATCCTTGAGTCTTTCGTTCGTAGAACTATTGCCACTGCAAAATCGATTTAGTGTATATTAAATTTCTAAATTTCAAAACTTCCAAATATAAAGTTGATTTTTATTCCTATAGATTTACGGCGATCGCCAACACTACTTAAAACATCATAAATACATTGTTTGTAAATTACTTCTCTCGACAGACCGAGATATAAGTAGTAATATTTTCCTCACTTTCAAGCTTTGGTAGTCATATTTCCCTAACTTTAATGAGTTATAAATAGTTTTGTAAAGTAGCTTCATAGATTGTTCATATTTCTTTAATAATGTGTCTGAGGTAAAAATGGTAAATTTCGCTTTAACCCTATTGAGTAATGGGGCAAGATTGTCTCAAATAGATTTTGTGCGTAAAACCCGCAATCCTACGATTGTTCAGGAGAGATTTTTGCTGTCGCTGCTTAAGGCTTATCAACATACAGAATTTGGTAGAGAGTACAAGTTTGCAGAAATTAAAAGTGTTGACGAGTTCCGGGAACGTCTGCCAATTTTACCTTACAGCAGCTACGAACCTTACTTAGAGCGGATTGCCAAGGGTGAACAAAATATTCTGACACCCGATCCGGTTGTTTACCTGAATTTAACCAGCGGTTCGACTGGAAAACAAAAGTTAATTCCAGTTACTCGACAATCGCGCAAAGTCTTAAATCGTGCCAATAGAGTTAGCATGGGCTTTGTAGCTGAAGCCGCACGAAGAAGGGGTTTACCAGTTGGTAAAATATTCCTCACAAGTTCCGTGCAATTATACGGACGCACCAGCGGGGGAATTGATTATGGTCCGGTCAGCGTTGGTGATTTACGTCTGAACAATTTTCTCTATCAGCAAGTATTTGCGCTTCCTTATGAAGCCTTGCAGATACAAGATAATTTGGCTCGTCATTACGTTTGTTTGCTTTTTGCTTTACGAAATCCGTCGTTAAGAATTATCGCTTCTAATTTTCCTGTTTTAGCACTACAACTGTGTAACTATTTGGAATCTAACAGCTTAGATTTGATCGAAGATATAGAAACAGGAACTATCGCTCCTTGGGTGAATTTGAAACCGGAACTACGAGCAAAACTAGAAAATCAATTATCCCCATCTCTGAAACGAGCCGCACAACTGTATCAGATATTACACGACCAAGGAAGACTTACACCAAAACTAGTTTGGGAAAATCTCTCATTCATTTCTACTGCTCGCGGTGGAACATCAAATTTTTATTTACAAAGATTTCCTGAATACTTTGGTGATACTCCGGTCTTTGGGGGAATCTATTCTTCTGCTGAAGGTACTTTTGGTATTCATCACGATTTTAATTGCGATGGATCGATTTTAGCGATCGAGACTAGTTTCTTTGAATTTATCCCGGAAGAGCAATGGAATGTTTCGCAACCGAAAACACTTTTAGCTGATGAGGTGGAAGTAGGAAAATATTACCGGATTTTAATGTCTAACTACAGCGGTTTCTATCGTTACGATATTGGGGATGTGGTGGAAGTTGTGGGTTGGTACGAACAAACACCTTTAATTGTATTCCGACATCGTTTGGGAGGTTTACTATCTTCCACAACAGAAAAAACAACTGAATTTCACGTTACTCAGGTAATGCAGCAGCTACAAAAGGAATTTAATGTGTCTTTAGAAAACTTCTGTATTACTTTATCGGAAGATGAAATTCCTCCTCATTATCTAGTAAACATTGAATTAGCATCGGGTCATACACTTAATAATCCTCAAGAATTTATCCTTGAATTCGATCGCATCCTACAAGAAATTCATGTTTCTTACGCAACGAAAAGAGCAACTCAAGTTCCATCACCCCAATTAAGAATTATGACTGCTGGAAGTTTTGCCACTATTCGCGAGCGGCTTTTAGAAAGAGGAATTCCGGCTTCACAATTAAAATTTCCTCATATCAGCGACGATAGACAATTTTTAGCGGGACTGACTGTTGAGCAAGAAATCAAAATGCCATTGACCACAAACCAGATCTCAAACAATGTGTTTTAGATTTAATAAATATTAATTCCCGATGAAAACTTTTATTTATTTTTTGAGGGCGCGATCGGCTGATGTGTAGGAAAAAAGCAAATCACTTTAATCTGACTGATAACTCTACATAAGCATACTAAGCTGATGTGCAGCTAAATTGTATAAGTCAAAAATTTAAAAGAATTGTAGTATGGGCATCTTGCCCGCTTACTGTATACAAACTAGATGCGTAGTAGCTTATTCTAACTATTCTATGATTGCGTCTTGTGTTAATACAAAAACTTGATCGCGGTTTTGTATATTTTTATTGCTTATCTTTTAATAAGACAGAATCTTTCCAAGTTCTTTACATTTCTCTTATAGGATAAGTGAGCAATTTAGTTTGTTGTGAAGAAGCAGATAAAATTTAACTCTGTATTTTTTACAAAACTAATTTTGTAATTTTTCTTCCTGAAGAATCATAAATTACAGTAGTTAAATTCATTTTATTAAATCAAATGACTAGCCTTTCTTCATCGCTTTTGACTGCTTATGCGACCTATCATAAAGTTAGATTTGCTCGTAAAACTCTTCAAGTATACTCAGTCCAAGAGCGGTTTTTACTCAATCTCCTCCAAGCCCACAAAAATACTGAAATGGGCAAAAAGTTAGGATTAAGTACGATTAAAACCATCGAGCAATTTCGCGAGCAAGTGCCGATTCTACCTTACGAAAGCTATGCACCTTATGTTGATCGCATTAGTAAAGGTGAAAAAAACGTTCTTAATCCCGAACCAGTAATCTACATTAATCTTACCAGTGGTTCCACGGGTAACAAAAAGCAGGTGCCTGTAACTCGCAGCTTTCAAGCTTCCTTGCGACGGGCCGATTTAGCTAGTATGGGCTTTGCACTCAAATTGCTTCAACAACGGGGGCTTAAATTTGGAAAAGTGTTACTTCCTAACTCAGCAAATTTACAGGGGATTACAAGTGGTGGTATTCCCTATGGTCCGGTGAGTGTCGGCAGTATTCGCAAGGGTCAGTTTTTGTTTGAGCAAATTTTTGTCTATCCCTTTGCAGCGCTTAAAATTGCCGATAGTCTGGCTCGTCATTATGTCTGCTTACTATTTGCCCTGCGGAATCGAGATTTGCGGGGATTTACGGCTAATTTTCCGATGTTGGTTTTGCGTACTTGCGGCTATCTAGAAGATTATGCAGAAGACTTAATTAATGACCTAGAAACAGGAGCGATCGCCTCTTGGCTAAAACTAGAGCCGCATATTCGCGTCAGCTTAGAGCGTAAATTGTTACCCGTACCAGGACGAGCCGCAGAACTCAGGGAAATCCTCAAAACAGAAGGTAAGCTTACCCCCAAGCAAGCATGGTCTGGTCTATCCTACGTTCTCACCGCTCAAGGAGGAACATCGGACTTTTATTTGCAGCACTTCCCCCATTATTTTGGTGATACCCCTGTGTTTGGTGGGGTGTATGGTTCGGCGGAAGCTACATTTAGCGTTTATCATAACTTCAATTCCGAAGCTGGCATCCTAGCTGTTGAAAGTGGGTTTTTTGAATTTATTCCCCAAGAACAGTGGGAGGTAGAAAATCCCAAAACGCTTCTAGCAACTGAAGTAGAAATCCACAAACTTTACCGCATTTTGGTTACAAGCTATAGTGGTTTTTACCGCTATGACATTGGCGATGTTGTAGAAGTATTAGGATTTTACAATCAAGCTCCTCTAATTGCGTTTCGCTACCGTCGCGGTGGATTGCTATCTTCCACGACCGAAAAGACAACTGAATGTCACGTAATTCAGGTAATGGAAGCACTACACAAAGAATTCAATCTGCGCTTAGATGATTTCTGTATTACACTGTCAGAGCAGGAATTTCCCGCACATTATATAGTTAATATCGAACTGGCTGCGGGAGAAACATTAAGTAATCCCCAAGGGTTTCTAAATCGCTTTGAGTATTGGTTGACACAGATAAATACTCCCTATGGAACCGTGCGTGACGGACAAGTACCATCACCTCGATTGCGAATTTTGCAAGCAGGTAGCTTTGATTTGGTTCGTCAGCGACAAATAAAAAGAGGAATGCCTGACTCTCAACTTAAATTGCCCCATATCAGCGAAGATCGTTCATTTTTAGCTGAACTAACTGTAGAATATGAAGTTAATTTATCTAATGAATACGTAAATCAGATTCCCGACTCTCTTGTGTTTTAAAAGGTTAAAAAATTTGTAATTTAATGGAAATAAGCCCAATTATTAATTAAGCTTATTTTCAATAAATTAGCAATTAATAGTTATGTAACCTCAAGAAAACACCGATACAAATTTATGTATCTAACTCTAGACATATTAAGCGGAAATATCTTGTTATACAAGGCTTTTGCTATGATGATTAATATCGAAAATTCCGTCAAATAGCACCAATTAATTTAAATTTTATGCATTTCTATGAATTTATCTAATATAGCTGTTAAACAATTAGAAAAATTACTAACTAAAGATGGTTGGTTAGAAACATTAGTTGCAAAAAACTCTAAAGTCGGAAATCCAGTATTTTTCGATGTTGAACAGTTTCCTTGGGCTAAAGATTTAGAAGCTAACTGGATGGTGATTCGTCAAGAATTAGATGGGGTATTGGAAAGAGTAGACGAATTACCAAATTTCCAAGATATTTCTAAGCGTCAAACTCGCATTGCTAATGATAATCGCTGGAAAACCTATTTTTTCTATGCATTCGGGTTTAAAGCTACTAAAAATTGTGAAAGATGTCCGGAAACAACTAAGTTACTTGAACAGATACCGGGAATGAAAGTAGCGTTTTTCTCGATTCTTGCTCCCGGTAAACATATTCCCAGACATCGCGGTAAACTTAAAACTTTGATTCGCTATCATTTAGGGTTAATTGTTCCAGAACCCAAACAAAAATGTAAGATTCAAATAGCAGATGAAATCAGATATTGGGAAGAAGGTAAAAGCTTAATCTTCGATGACACATTTTATCATGAAGTGTGGAACGATACGGATGGTTATCGCGTTGTACTATTTTTAGATATTGCTCGTCCCTTAAAATTTCCTCTTTCCCTTATCAGTTCTTTAGCTAATAAATTAATTACTGCTTCTCCTATAGTGCAAGAAGCGAAAGCTAGTCATAAATCTTGGGAAAATAACTTTGAAGAGAATAAAACAAAAGAATTGGTTTGAATCATAGATATTAGGAGACGTAGCAGTGCTACGTCTCTACATTTATAGGACTTACGCAACAACAACGGGAAATATAGTGTTCCAGAGAATTTTGATCCCCCCAACCCCCCTTGGGAAGGGGGGCTTGCGTAAGTCCTAATTTATTATGATTAATTTAAAACTTTAAATTTAAAAACGGTCATATTTTGCTTTTTCAAGTACTTTACTTTGCTGGATGCTGAGAAATGCGGTAATTAAAGCTACCCCAGCACCGACAAAAAATACTGTTATACCGGCGTTCTTCCAAACTGGGCCGAGAAAAATTGGCGAGAAAAATTGTCCTAAATTACTCGCTCCCGTTCCAATCGCTAAAACGCTGGAGCGTACTGCTGGAGGATTTGATTTAGATAAACCGTCATATAAATTGGGCATGACAATACCGAATCCCATACCGAAAATAATTGCGGTTGGTAGGATAAAATAAACTTGAGCTAAAAAAGGAATAGTAATTAATGTTACCGCCATTAAGATAAATCCCAAAGCGATCGACTTCGCACTGCCGAAACGCTTGGCTAACTTACTCGCACCCACAGCAGAAATCACAGCGGCTCCAATAGCTCGCGCTGCTAAAATTACTCCATTTAGAACCGAATCGGCTCCAATTGTTTCTTTAAAATATAGAGGAGCGTAGACAATTACTACATAAAAGATTGCCGATGACAAGGCTAAAGCTGTAAATAGAGTTAAAGTACTGGGAGATTTCAAGCTTTTAATCAGTTGGTCTTTTTGATTTAAACCGATTGATAAGGAACCTTTACCTTCTCGTTTTGGTAATATTAGATAAGCAATTAAGGCAGCGGGTAAACCTAAGCCATAGAGAAAAAAGGTGAATCGCCAATTATAAGAACCAATTAAACCACCTAAAAGCGGAAAAATAATACTGGCGATCGCTAATGCACTGGTGGTGTAACCGAGGACACGAGTGCGTCTTTCTCCTTCGTACATACTGCTCAGAATGCCGATACTCGCAGCCGCAACCCCTCCACTAGCAGCCCCCAATAATGCCCGCGAGATTAATAATGGGGTAAAACCCTGCATCAAACCCCCAATACTACCGAAAATTGCGTAGCAAATCAGTGACGGAATTAACACCTTGACCTTACCAATGCGATCGGCGAGGATGCCACAAATCGGACTAAATAAGAAGATAGTCAGACAATGCATACTCACCAAGGTTCCTACCCACCGGGGGTCAATGGCAAGTTGCTCTTTCAAATCCGGCATAATTGGTGCAACAACACTTCCCGTCATCGTGGTTAAGCTACCACAAACAAGCAATACCAATAATGTGGGAATTTGTTGGCGATTTTCTTTAGCTAGAAGCGACATAGACATATAAATAATTCCTGGACAAGGGATTAAAACTTATTTCTAAAACTTTTTCTGCTTTCGGTATCTTTTTAAAAACGGTGATAATTAGGGATATTGGAGCATAACAAGTAGATTAAACTAATTTATTCACTGTGAATAGGCAATTTTGATCGCAAAATACCCCCCATATAAATAGTTGGAGGGATAAATAGTATTTTATATTTTGAATACAAAGCCTTAATTCCGTTACGAGAAGCTTAAAGGAATATGCAATGGCCATTGTTTGCCTTTGTAAAACAGTATCTGATGAACATGAAGGCTACCGTAGCGAAACGAAGCTTCAAAAGACTGTAGATAAAGAAACCACATCCGCAAGAATCGCTCATCATAGGTTTTCCCTAATGATGAAATTTTGTCTCGGTTATTAGTAAAATTAATCGCCCAGCGCTTCATTGTCTCCGCATAGTGGGGCTTAAGATTTTCACAATGAGCAACTGGTAATTTTGCGAACCGAAGTTCCTGCATTATCTCGTGAAGTTGCGGAGCATAACCACCAGGGAAAATATATTTAGCACTCCAAGCACCGTTTCGTTCATTGCTTTGGGTGACAATTGTATGCAGCATACCCACACCGTTCGGTACTAAAAGTTCTGATACTTTCTGCATGAATGTCGCAAAACTGTCTTTACCGACGTGTTCAAACATCCCGATGCTGACAAATTTATCGTATTGCCCTTTTATCTCTCGGTAATCGGCAATCTCGATTTTGATTTGATCGCTCAAACCTTTCTGTTCAATCCTTTGTTTGGCTAATGCGGCTTGTTCTACACTTAGAGTGATACCCGTTCCCGAAACACCATATTTTTCGGCTGCGTAAATCAGCATTCCACCCCATCCACAACCAATATCAATCAAAGATTCTCCCGATTGCAGTGCTAGCTTTTTACAAATTAATTCGTACTTTTGCAACTGCATTTGTTCGAGGGAATCAGTTTCTTGAATCCGATAACCACAGGAGTAAGTTAAGGTTGGGTCGAGGAAAAGCTGATAGAAATCGTTGCCTAAATCATAATGATGCTGGACGTTTTTGCGACTATTTTGAATTTGGGTGGGAACTGTTTTCAGTCTCTGAGCTAATACCTTTATTAACAACGTAATTGTAATCCGTTGATTCGCTTTAGAGTAAACATTACTGCGATAAAACAAACCGATCAGTTCAACTAAATTGTTATTTTGTTCATCCCACCAACCATCCATATAAGCTTCACAAAACCCCAGTGCGCCAAATGCCAAAATACGGTCATAAGTATCGGGGTTATGAATTTTTAAACATAAGCCTGGAGAAAGTTCTTCACCAAAATGGAAAACCTGACCAGAAGGGTTAATGACTGTCAGATTTCCCTCTTTAATAAAGCTGAATAGCCGATAAAGATAGCGTTCTCCACTAGGTAGCCTAGAAATCATACTGCTCCAATTCTGGCTCGAAGGAGTAATGATTTCTTGTGTATTTTGTTTGTTCGGCGCTTGAGTTTGTGTCATTCAATTTTAGATTTTAGATTTTAGATTTTAGATTGAAGATGAGGAGTTAGGAGTTAAGAGTTAGTACCACCGTCCTTGATTAATCAGTGTCATCAGTGTCATCCATTTAATCCGTGTTCGGAGTTAGGAGTTATAAATTTAAATATTTCCTTGTCCCCTTGTCCCCCCATCTCCCCATCCCCCCATCACTCCTGCGGAAGCTTAACGTTGGTTGCTAATCCCAGCAATTGCAGTAATCTAATAGTCATCCAGGTAATATCAATTTCCCACCACTGCAAACCATGACGGGCAGAATATTGAAAAGCATGATGATTATTGTGCCAACCTTCGCCGAAAGTTAGTATCGCAACCCACCAACAGTTGGTAGAGCCGTCTTTGGAATCATGAGTACGGTATCCTACCATATGACAAGCACTGTTAACGAACATAGTGGAGTGAATGCCGACAAACAAGCGGACAAAGATTCCCCAAACTACAAAAGACCAGCCACCGAGCAAATATAAAATAACTCCTAATACCACTTGTAGTTCAATATAATATCGATGACAGAAACGATAGAAAGGGTCTTCAGCAATATCTTTCGTCATCCGTGGAAGTTCGGGTTTAGCAGGAACGGTGTGCATCAACCAGCCGATGTGACTCCACCAAAAGCCTTCATTGGGTGTATGGGGGTCTCCTTCTTGGTCGGAATGCAGATGATGTACTCGGTGATATCCAACCCAGCCCATAACACCACCTTGGAGAGCCAAAGTACCGCAGAGAATCAAGAAATATTCTAACCACTTGGGAACTTGTAAGCTGCGATGGGTTGCTAAACGATGAAAACCAAAAGCAATTCCCAAGCCGATTGTCATCCAGTGCAGAAACACTGCTACCCCTACAGCAGCCCAGCTAAAGTTTTGGGGTAGGAATGCTAATAATACTGCTAGATGAAGAATGACAGTAAAAATAATCACCTTCAATCGAGGAGAAGGTGGATTTAATTGCGGTAAAGAAGCTTGAGATAAATTGCTAGTCATGAATATTTTTTGACCTACACCTACTAAAACTAAAGATAATTTTTCGCTGTACTTTGTGCCGCGTTTTGTTTATGTTGAGAAGATGTTTTTAGAACTAACCTCCTACCCTAAAAGAAAATGAGAATTTCCAAGTCTCTCTTCTATAAGGAGAAAGGTTTTGAGTATATTTATAGATTTCCCCAACATCCTTTAAACAACCAAAGATTGATTAATCTCAACTTGGTCAGACTTTTGTTTGAGATTCAACTTGCGAAAATCAGCTATTTGTCCTTCAATTTCATTCTTGACAATTTGACGGTATTCAATATGATGCTCCAAAAGAGCGCACATGGTTATATAAGAAATTAATACTCTTGGATTGTGCCTAAGTATTGCGAAAAGTTGGCTCCAAAATTGAAAGCGTGTATCGCGTTTAATACCTTGTCGCCAAACAATAATTAATAGTGCCTTTAATTCTATTAATTTAGGCATTTGGAACTCTTTCTTATAAGGTCGAGGTGCCATTTCCAGGTAATGACGATAAACCCGTCCCAGAAATTTCTTTGGTTCGTATAATTCCCAGAAACAATTTACATATTCAGAGGCTAATTCTTCTATGGGACGAGTCGGGATAAAGTTAGTTAAGGAGGTTGTTTGATTGCCACTGTTGCCTTTTTGGTCAATCTCTAATAAACGTCCTTCTTTTTCCAATCGATGCCATAATGCTGTGTTTGGTAAAGCTTGTAGCAAACCAAACATTGCATTCGGAATTGCAGTCGTCTCCACAAAATCAATAATGCGATCGCCAGCTCCGGCTTTTTCTCCGTCAAAACCGAGAATAAAGCCAGCCATGACTCGCAAACCTTTACGATTAATTTTTTGAACGGCTTCTACTAGGGAATTACGGGTGTTTTGATGCTTCTTCGTTAATGACAAACTATCCGTATCGGGTGTCTCAATTCCCAAAAATACGGAGGTAAAGTTAGCAGCAATCATTAAATCGAGGAGTTCGTCGTCTTGCGCTAAATCTACTGAAGCTTCTGTTTGTAAGGTGAATGGATAACCTCGCTCTGCCATCCAAGGAATAATTTCTTGGACTAAAAGCTTGACATTGCGTTTATTACCGATGAAATTATCATCCACCATAAACACCGAATTTCGCCAACCTAAATCGTACAGCGTTTGTAATTCAGCAAGCAGTTGGGCTGATGTCTTAGTCCGGGGTTTGCGTCCGTAAAGCACGATGATGTCGCAAAATTCGCACTGAAACGGACAACCGCGAGAAAACTGCACCGACATCATGTCGTAAGCGTCCATCTCAAGTAAATCGTATCGGGGTATCGGTGTACCAGTAATATCGGGCTTTTCACCATCAGAACGGAATATCCCGGAAGTTTCCCCTCTACGGAGTGCTTCCACAAATAGGGGTAAAGTTATTTCTCCTTCATCTAAAACCAAAAAATCTACCCCTGCGGCTTGAGCTTCCTGGGGTACGGAAGTTACGTAGGGACCTCCCACCGCAACTAATTTATTACGCCGTTTTGCTTCTTTTATTAAGTGCAGCAAATCTGGTTTCTGAACAATCATTGCAGAAAGAATGACTAGTTCTGCCCATTCCCAATCAGCTTCGGTTTCTGGACCGATATTACGGTCAACTAAACGGAATTCCCAATCTTGGGGTAAAATAGCCGCGACTGTAATCATCCCCAAGGGAGGGAGAGTTACTTTATGTCCAACTAACTCTATAGCTCTGTCAAAAGACCAAAAAGATTTCGGAAACTCAGGATATAGCAGTAAAACTCGCATTTATATAAAAATTTAGGTAAAGATTGCCGAAGTTATTTTGTCACGCTCAAATCCGAGGCTTGAAAATTTTTAAAATTTTAGCTACCGATATTTAATCATTTTTTTACTATTGTAGTTGTCGATGCAATAATTTTTACTATTGCGGCAAAACCATAACAAAGAAGAGTGTTATTAGTCAATAAAATCTCCACGGGTGATTTGTTTATATGTCCTGAGTCAAGCAATCGCTCGGCAATTTCTAGTTTTTGAGAAAAATATATCAAAGTTTGAAAAAAATAAGCTTAATTTAAAACTTTTTTTATTTCTTGCCGCTATGGCATTATTGATGGGATTTTCGATCTTATGTTTCCTTATATTCAATATTGCGGTTACAAACGACTTAATTTTTTATACAATACTTCAGTTATGCGGTCAAAGCAATTTGTAGTCTTAAGTGCGATCGCGCTTGTGGTATTGTCTCCGAAATTTATGTTTTAATCTATGCCTATATGACACAAAGGATTGCAAGTTTTTCCAATTGCAGAGTATTTACAGTTACGGACTCAAAGCACAAACTTTTTTATTTATGGATAAATATATGAGAAGAAAAATTAATAGTCCAATGTGTTCTCAGTAACTTTATGTAATTGAATACTTTTTGTGTTTAAAAGGCTACAAAATATTTATAAGTGCCAGAGATAAATAAACGGATATTCAAGAACAAAAAAGTGTCATAATACACTCGACATTTCGCAAAAATCAGATAAAACTATGGAATTAAAGTGCTGACGGGGCGATTAAAATTTAAAATGTCTATAAAATGTCTAAAATAGTGTTTTTCTGGAGATGTTAGGTTTGTTTTATCATAAGTTCTTGCTTAATTTCTAAGAACTTTGTAAATTTCTAATAAGATGATCGGCAATTTTTAGAGAATGATACGCTAATTTTTTGTCGTAATTGCTCATATAGTTAATTACTTATACAGCGAGTGCCGTAATGGAAATAGCTCCAACTCTGAAAAGTCAAACCGTTCAGAATCGGGTGCGAGAAGTCGGGATAAATCCAAATTACTGGTATCCCGCAGCTTGGGCTGATGAAGTAGCACCGAATCAAGTAGTACCTGTAGTCATCTGGAATTGTGCGATCGCGCTTTACCGTTCGCAAGATGGTCAAGTTTACGCGATCGAAGATGCTTGTCCCCATAAAGGTATTCCTTTGCACAAAGGCAAGGTTACAGGGGATAATCTTACCTGTCCTTACCACGGCTGGCAATTTAACGGTGATGGAGTATGTACGAGCATTCCCTATTTTCCTCAAGACCAGAAATTGCCTTGCGCTCAAGCCGGTAGCTATGCGGTACGGGAGAAGTATAATATTGTGTGGATTTTCCCAGGAGCGATTGAAGATTCGGAAAATGCAGAATTTCCTGCGGTTCCCGAATATGACGACCCCAACTGGTTAGCAATTCCGATTCCGGGACATTTTAACGCTCATTTTTCCATCTGTAACGAAAATACGATGGATGTATTTCACGGCTACTTACACCAAAACTTGCAGGGCTGGTTCGACCCAAAACTACTTAGTTTGCAAGCTACAGAAGCATCAGTATTTGCTCAATATGAAGTATCTTATCAAGGTTGGATGACTAAATTTTTCGGATTTAGCGAACAAGGGAACGAAGTGACAACACGCACTGTCACAATTAAATATAAATATCCTCATTACCAAAGTACTTTAGAAGGAGTTTCTTCGATTTATTTAATGCGTCAGCCGGTAGGGACACAATTAACAAAATCTTTTTCCTTACTATTTATCAAAATTCGTCTTCCTCAATGGTTTGTTAAACCTTTAAAAAAACCCATAGCAACAATAATTTGGCATTTTGTATTAAAAAGTTTTCTCGATCAAGATGTAGAGATGATTGAAAGCGAACAACGTACTTATTTAGCTAACCCCCAAAGACGTTATGTAGAAATTAATCCAGCAATCATAGCCCTACAGCGCGTAATTGTCGGTCAATATGAAAAATTTATGCAACAATCTAAAAAACCATCGAATGGTAATAGTCACTGACTCAAGGCTAAAGCCATTGAGCGATGCTTGAAACAAATCTTGCGTAGTAGTGACTAGCCCGTTGAGCCATCAATCGGCAAAGACTTCCGAATGCTTCCCCAGTTCGGATTATCTCTAAAACTGTTTGTTCAGTTGCTTGCAGAAAGGACATCTTATTGATGGTGGGCGAGGGGATTTAACGGGGTTTGCTGGTTCCTAGGATTATATCCACTCAAAAACCAGTATCTAAACCCACTGTGGTTAAAACCATGCGAGGCGTTTTTTCTCTTGTCCTAAGAGGACACGCTGCGCGAACAGGTCTAAAAGACGCTGAGTTTCCAAACTACCAAGATTTCTTATGAGAACTACGCATCTTCATCTACGGTCGTCAAGTCAAATTTAACTACTTAGTTAGTTTTGATCATCTGACATAACAGATTGGTGCAGAACGCAAAGTGAATTTTCAACCGCAAACATATATTAAAAGCCAATTGTTAAATTTTAGGTGAGAGGAGTTATTGTGGAAGTTGTTGAAGAGTATATGCAGGGACTCTATCAAAGTGGTCTCTACCCAGATAAATTCATTTGTCATCAAAAACATGGAAATTTAGTTGAAGTTGAAAATGCTACAGATGGTAATCGATATAAACTTTTGACATTTTGTACTAATGATGTCTTAGGGTTAGCTCAGTCGGAAAAAGTTAAGCAAGCGGCGATTGATGCAGTGCTGCAATACGGTACTTCCAATAGTTCTTGCTCTGTATTAAGCGGTAGAATTGAGTTGCATCGTCAGTTGGAACAAGAAATTTCGGCTTTTAAACATTTACCGCATACTCATTTATTCCTCAATGCTTGGATGGCAATGCAAGCATTAATAGATGGCTTTTGTCACCTAGCTATTAACCTTCCTGGCTTTCGGAACACTAGAGAAACCTTGATTTTGACTGATGTTCTGAATCACGGCTGCATAGTTTCCGCCGTTACTAATGCTAGCAACCGTTCCGGGAAGATGTTTAGTCAAAGTCCCAACGTCCGCGTCAAAGCGTACCGTCATTGTGATGTAAATGACTTGGCGCGTAAATTGCGACGCTACGCTCAGCCTAACGATCGCATCTTAGTAGTTTCCGATGCGGTGTTCTCAATGGATGGTGATATTGCCCCATTACCAGAGATGCTGGACGTTTTAGAAAACTATCCCGGTAGCATCATCGTCATGGATGAAGCCCATGCCAGCGGTGCAATTGGTGCTAAAGGCGGCGGTATATACGACCACTTCGGTATTACACCCCAGCAGGTACTCGACCGGGGAATGGTGCCGTTAATTATGACTACCTTCTCTAAGTTTGCAGCTTCCGCAGGTGCAGCAATCAGTAGTCATATGCCAGAAATGATTGACTTGTTGGATGTTTCCCCGACTTCCATCGGTACAATATCTCTTCCCGCACCGACAACAGCAGCAGCATTAGAAAGTATTCGTCAGGTAAAACAAAATCCCGAATTAGTCGAAACTTTGCAAGCCAATACCCGTTACTTGCGATCGCGATTAATCGAACATGATTTTGCGGCGATCGGCGAAACTAATGTCATACCCGTACTAATGCCACCCGAACTAAATCCTAAAATGTTCACCCGTCATTTGATGGAACACCACGGTATTTGGGTATCTGCGATTTGGTTTATTGCTAAGCCCCGCTTAAGAATTACCGCAAATGCGCTTCATACTAAAGAAGAAATGGATAGTTTGGTAGAAGCAATGGTACAAACGCGAGAGCTTTTATATAAGCCTGCGACTGTTGCGACTGCTTAGGTTTTGAGGTTATAGAAACCCGGTTTTTTTAAAAAAAAAGAGCCGGGTTTTTCGATCCTAAAAGTCGCAGTTGATAAGCCGGTTTTTTATAAATTTGTATATATTACAGATACTTACTCTAAAAACCCGACTTCTGACGATCTGTTTTTTGTAGAGCAATTCCCTATTACCTATTCCCAATTACCTATTACCTATTCCCAATTCCCAATTCCCAATTCCCTATTTCCCAATACAAAACTTACTAAAAATTCGATCTAAAATAGATTCGGTTACTTCTTCTCCGGTAATCTCTCCTAAAGCGTTGACTGCACCCCGTAAATCTATAGTCCAAAAATCAAAGGGTAGTTCTTGTTCGATGGTAATTTGCACTTGTTCCAAAGATGTTTTCGCTTTAATTAATGCAGCAGCTTGACGTTGGTTGATTGCTAAATCCATATCAGTAGCTTCTATTTTACCTATTTTTACTTGTTCTAAAATTGCTGCTTCTAATGTTTCAATACCTTGATTTTTTGCGGCTGCTGTAACAATTTGGGATTTGGGATTGGGGATTTGGGATTGAAGTGATTCCCTTTGCCAAACTTCTACTAAATCAATTTTATTAATTACCAATATCACGGGACGGTGCTTTACTTGTTCGTAAATTTCTTGGTCTTCGTTTGTCCATCCCGTAGCTGCATCGATGGTAAACAATACTAAATCTGCTGCTTGTGCGGCATTGCGGGAACGCTCGACCCCAATCTTTTCTACAAGGTCTTGTGTATCGCGGATGCCTGCTGTATCTAGTACTTGTACGGGTATACCGCCCACCACTAACTGGGATTCAACTACATCACGAGTGGTTCCTGGTAAATCGGTGACAATAGCGCGATCGCAACGGCTCCAAGCATTGAGTAAACTTGATTTTCCGACATTTGGACGACCAACAATCGCCACTTTTAAACCTGTACGTAACAGTTCCCCTTTATCGGCAGTTGCTAATAATTTGGTAATTTCTGCGGAAACATCTTTAATTTGCGATACTATTGCTTTATCATCCAGCGGGGGTAAATCTTCCTCAAAATCGA
This sequence comes from Rivularia sp. UHCC 0363, assembly GCF_034931125.1. Lineage (NCBI taxonomy): Bacteria > Bacillati > Cyanobacteriota > Cyanophyceae > Nostocales > Rivulariaceae > Rivularia > Rivularia sp. UHCC 0363. Next base: position 32,267 of record NZ_JAYGHM010000056.1, read on the forward strand.
TCCGCGCTTCAATTTCTGCCACAATATCCAAACATTTAGCGCGTAAATGACGGATGGGATCGGCTAATTTTCCTTGCAAACCAGCTAATGCTGTTTGAGCCGCTTGAGGAGATTTTGCCCCAACTAAATCAGAAATGCTTTCTGCTTGAGATAAATCAATGCGTCCATTCAAAAAGGCTCTTAAGGTAAATTCTCCCGGTTGAGCGAGTCTTGCGCCTTGTTCCAGGCATAATTTTAACACCTGCTGCACTACCATAATTCCCCCGTGACAGTGGAATTCGACAACATCTTCACGGGTGTAGGAACGAGGGGCTTTCATGATTAGCAATAGCGCTTCATCAACCAATTGTTGGCTGTGGGGATGGCGAATATAGCCGTAGAGAATGCGATGCGATTCCACAACTTGTTTACCAGGTGCGTGGAAAATACATTCAGCAATTTGCAGCGCTTCCGAACCAGAAACCCGCACAATTCCCACGCTACCCTGTTGGGGGACAACAGCAGTAGCGATCGCCGCAATGGTTCCAGTTGTAACAAAGGTTTGAGACATTCGATTTTGGATTTTAGATTTACGATTTTGGATTGACTTCTAAGTAGTGAACAGCGTACAGCTATAAATTAACTTCTAACTCCTCATTCCTAACTCCTAACTCTTAACCCCTCATATTCAATCTAAAATCTAAAATCTAAAATCTAAAATCGGAATGCGCGTTAATATTTATCCAGAAGCTAATATCTGTTTTATAAAAGTGTTAGTAAGAGGGGAGTTGGTTATGGAAGAACAAAAAATTAATTGTGCTGAAGCCTGCGTTAACGGCTGTGTTTTGGGAGATAAATGTCCTAATATCGAGTATAGGGAAGAAGCATCACAGTTTATCCAAGATACTTCTCTAGAAAAAATGCTCGAAATTGCCGAAATCGCTAGAATGAAAAAAATATCGGAGCCGCCTAAATGGGTGATTCCCGATGAAATGTAAGTGAAGGTAGTGCGAGCATCCTGCTCGCTACTTGATAAATCTGGCTCGCTACTGCACAAATAAATTATATGCATAACAGCCTACTTCTCAAATTTTAACCTTGTAAATCATCAACATCTATATTTAATTCTCTCAGCTTTGCTGCTAAACGTTCGGCTCGTTGGGCTTCTCGATCGGCTCGTTGGGCTTCTTGATCGGCACGTTGGGCTTCTTGATCGGCACGTTGAGCTTCTCGATCGGCACGTTGAGTTTCCTGTTGTGCTAATTCTTCAGGAACAAGGAGCAGTTCACCTTCGTTACTAAAAAAGCGTAACTTTTGTTCATAAATTCCGAGAAATAAACTTAATTGCTGACTCCATAACCAACCTTGCGCTGAAGGTTGCAGTGGTTGATATTCACCATCAACTAAATGAAATCCATTAAATTCTAAACTATTAGGGTCAAACCAGAAATAATCTGGAGTGCGAAATATATCTTGATAAATTTGTTTTTTTAAATCTCGATCTGTTGCTGCGGTAGAATCTGAAAGCACTTCTATAATTATATTGGGATACTTACCACCTTCTTCCCAAACTACCCAACTTTTGCGCGGTTTGCGTTCGCATCCTAATACCGCAAAAAAATCTGGCCCGCGAAACTTCTCAGACTTGGATTGGCGATCGCTGTAATAAATCGTCAGATTTCCCGCAACATAAAAGTCATTGCGGTTTTGCCAAAACAATTCTAAACATTGTATCAGCAGAATCATCTGCTTTAAATGTAAATCGCTTTCCAAGGGTGGTTCGTCACTATATATATCTCCTGGGGGAAATATAACATCAATTGGAGTTTGTAAATCTGGTGTTTCTAATTTAGTGACAGACATGGTAGCAAGCCTTGAAGTGCTATCAATCTAGCTTAGCGTGCGATGATTGTTTTGATAAAAATAATATCACCCTCCCGTACTGCTCCCATCTACTTAGTAAGGAGAGGGGCTGGGGGTGAGGTTTTTATGCTGAATTAATCTACTTTCACTCTAAACCTGATAAAGCCGAAATTTGTCCCAAGAGTATGGTTGATAGTACCGAGATTTACGATTACCGCACCATTGGAATTATCTTGATTGGGACAGAAGTTGTTAGCAGGAAGCCCAGTTCCAGAAGCAAAAAAGCTGCCATTGTCGCCATCGGTATTATTAGTATTAGATGTAACTGTATTTGATAGATTCACAGAAATACCAGTACCGGAACCAAAAGTATCGGGAACAAAGCTAGTTCCGTTGGGGATAGGGTCGCAAAATCTGACGTTTTCTACTGGTCGATTACCGTCGGCAAGAAAATACATGGTGTATTCAACTTCGTCACCTATTTCTAAGGGTAATTGCGGACTAATATCAAAGACTCCTACTGGTGAAAGTTGAAACCAACCGGGTAAGTTATCGATGGGGTCGTTGGGGTCATCAATAAAGGAGTTGAAGTTAATGCCGCTGATTGGAGCGCCGTTTCTATATACATTGGTAATCCTTTTGAGTCCCCGCAAGCGTTCCGGGTCGGCAGGAACTGGAGAACCTACTATGACTTCTTCGCCAATTGTTGCCGCGTCGTAATTTACACTTGTGGTTCCATCTGGTGTGGTGCGAGTTGGGTCTAAATAAGTAGCAGTTGCTGGGTTATTATATTCACCGTTAGGGACGTTTTCGTTGATATTAGTAGTAAAAGTAACTGCAACGCTACCGCCGCTAGGAATATTAAAAGTACCAAAATTGGGGACGGTTTCGCCATCGGCTGGATTAATAGTACTAGTTTGAACCGAACCTCCATTTAAAGTAATTGTAGGATTGGTGGAACCATCAAAAGTAAAACCGCTGGGCAAGGGGTCGGATATATTCACGTTGGTTGCTGTAGATAAATTGGCAGCATTGGCAACTGTAATAGTATAAGTAGCTTGCCCCGGCTTGAGAATTGGACCTGGGGTAGAAGTGGTTTTAGTAATAGTTAATTGTGGCAGACATTCCGCACCGGAACTAGCACCATTAATATTACCAACATTAGAAGTAGTACCGTTAGTACCACGAGTCGCACCAAAAGGTTCTAAAGGGTTGCTTGTCTGACCTGATGCACCACCATTTGCACTGACATTAGCACCCGGACTGGTGAAGATAACACCACCACCACCACCACCACCAGGACCGTGAGGTTCATTGGCTAGTGAATTGCCACCTCTACCACCGTTAGCAGTTACTGCAAGACCTGTAAGATTATTATTGGCAGACGATACTACTACAGTACCACCAGCACCACCACCACCAGCTCCATCAACTCTTGTATCAAAAGCACTGACACCATCAGCATTAATAGTACCGCTACCGCTGACACTACCAGTACGAACAAATGCAATACCACCTCCCGCAGCACCGCTACTTGCTAAACCATTACGCAGGGGTCTACTGTTATCATCATTAGTTGTTCCGGCTCCTCCTCCTCCTCCAAGGATGAGACGATTGCTTGTAGAAGGAAAGACGGAACCACCAAAACCGCCTGTATAATAATTAGAACTAAAAGTTCTACCTCCCAAACCACCACTACCACCGTTACCGCCACCACCACCACCGGAGTTTTCGCCGTTAGGGAAGCGGAAAACTCCTAAAGGGTCGCCATCCGTACCACCACCACCAGCATTTCCCGGCGCACCGCGAGCTAGTGAACCATTGGGATAACCTTCAAAGCTATTATCTAATAAGCTATTATTTGTTGAATTAAAGATAAATCTTGGCGTACCGGCAGTACCTTCACCCTTAGAACCGTTGGTATTAAAAGTTGATAAACTTCTGTAGTCAACTTGGTTTAAAGCTGGAGCAGGAAAACTTCTTTCTCCTTGAAGCTGTCTTCCGCCACCACCACGGAAACCTCTGCCGCTAAGGTCTACAGCCGCACCACCTAAATTTAAGTTACCTGCGACATCATAGACCAAAATACCGCCAGTGGAACCATTCCAAGAACTCGCAGTTAATCCAGAAGACATGGTAGCGCTGGAATATTGCGGTATGCGAATTACTTGATAAGTTTTTTGTCCTTGAGTACCGAAGGGAGCATTACTATAGGAATTAATTAATCCTCCTCCCGCACCCGTACCTTGAATTGTTACCGAACCACCACCAACGGCTCCCGTGGCAACTACGTATTCATAATTACCGGCAATAAAGTTAGCATTATTCAGATTACCGCTCGCACCAGTTGGTGATGGAGGTGTAAAGTTTGATAAGACATCATCAGAACCTCCAGCGACACCATCTCCGTAAGAATTAGTATTATCAGAATTAATATCCGCTCCCTGCATTTGAATAACCAGCAGCAAGTCACCGGGTTGGATTGGTGTTGATGCACCAGTAGGAGTTCCGATAGGGATGGAAGTAGCACCAGCATTCACATCCGCCGCACCGGGATAATAAGTATTAATTACACCGTTTAAGTTACTCACCGGGCCATCTTTACCAGGAACGGCACATAATCTTGGTGCAGTCTGGGCTGCAACTTGAGAAAAATTTGCTTCAACCAGTAACAGTAAGCTTTGATAGCTGAAAGTTGTAAATAATAGGATGAAACTACGAATTAATTTAGATTTGAACGTCATAATTGATAATTGGGCATGGGACATGGGGCATGGGGCATTGAGCATTGAGCATTGGCAATGGGGTAGAAAATTAATCATTAACTCCTAACTCCGGTGGTACTAACTCTCAATCCAAAATCCAAAATCTAAAATCTAAAATTTGACTGATTCTTGTTGCTGTGGTGGGGCAACTTTTTGTCTGCCGAATCCACCGAATAATTCGTTAACTTTAAAGCTGACGTTGACATAGGGACCACCCGCAGAACGATAGCCTGTAAAGTCGCGGTCATCGGCGCTACCGAAGGCATAACCGACACCGACGCGGAAATCGGGTGTGAGATAATATCCAGCTTCTACAGCTACGCCAAATTCGTTGTAATCCTGGGTGGGTTGACCAATCCAACGTCCTTCTATTGCTAAATCTGTGCGGTATCCCAACTGATAATTTGCCCGTAGTTGCGCTAGGTTAACGCTGCTATTGCTAGTAAAATTATTTGCTAAGTAGCTATTACTATTACGGAAAGCGTATTTTCCATATAATTCCCATCTCCAACTAGGTGAGTAGATTGCTTCAGCTGAGAAAAGATGGTCGATCGCACCATTTCCGCTACCAAATAACAAGGTATCTGGTGTTGTTGAAGGATTTTGGCGGTATTCGTATTTAAGTAAAGCGTTTAATTTGTCGCTGCTGGGGTCGCGATATGCTAAACCGACGCGGAGGTTGGCTGTATCTGCTAATCCCTCTAATAGTTGGTTTGCTCCACCGGCTTGTTTGTACCGTACTGCTGCGGTTAATGCTGGTGAAACTTTACCGGCTGCTCCTGCGGTAATTACTGTATTGTTGCCTTGATTTCCATCGCGATATTCAAAGCGAGCGTTGGCGTTGAAGTTGGGATTATCGGTGTATTCCATGCCCACGCTGTATGTACTTCCCTGGAATAAACCCAAAGAAGAAGCACTTTGTCCGACTGCATAGGGTTGAGCAAATCTGACACCTGTCGCGGTGCTGCCGAAAATATCTTTAAATACTCGTTCGTAACCTAAATCTAACTTTAATCCAGGTGCAACACGGATACGATGATTTAACCCTATAGAACCTTGGTCGTTCATCCCGTCGATACCGGAAAGCACCGAATAGCGTCCGTTTATAGTGGTATCTTCTGTGAATTTATGTTCGACGAGGGTATCTAAACTAGTAATGCTGTTACCCTCCAACAAGCCACCATCAAAGAATTGGTGAGCTAATCGCATGGTTACACCGGGATACAAAGCCCAATCTAAACCGAGGGTGGTACGGTTGGGATAAAGAGGGTCGCTTTCGTTGAGGTTGAGTTCGTTTTGAGCGCGGAAAGCTAAAGACTCTGTGATGGGAACGTTAAGACTGGATACTAATTGACTCGCAGTTCCCTCAAACTGATTGTTAACTCGATCTTCACGGGAACGATTCACATATTCAAGTTTTAAATCTGATTCGCCGATTTTCTGTTGAACACCGGCTCTAAATGTAGATAAAGAGTTATCAACTTGACTTCCTGGTGTCGGTAGAGGCTGGGGGTTGAATAAGTCAAAAAATTGGGTTTGTTCGGCGGGAGCAATACCGAAATTTTCTTCGTGGTCGTAACCTACCTGAAGACTAGTTGTATCGGTAACTTTAGCGGCAACATCTGCACCATAACGGGTTTGTCCGGGAGCAAAACTCCAAGTGGCGTTATTCGCAAAATTTTCTGTTACCGAACGGTAATAAGCTTGTCCTTTAAAGTCACCAATGTTGCTATTTGCTTCTATACGGTAAGCAGAACCACTGACATCGCCGAAATTGAACGTATTGTGTTGCGATCGCGCATATTCACCCACGATGGAACCGGATGCAAAGGGAGCGTAAAAATCAACTCCGTAAAGTTGAAAGTCCTGCGCTCCTTGGTCTTCTTTTAAATAACTAGCTCCCAAAAATGCGGTTTTATCTACATTCGAGCTACCATTTCGCAAGTTATATTGCAGTCTACCCCCGTAAAGTTGACTGTCTTCACCAGCTTCGTTTTGATAAGTTACTACAATCCGATTTACCAAACTGGCTTCTAAAGGATTTAACTGGGTAGCTTGAATCGGACGACGGAATAAAATTGTCCCTCTGTCGTAATCGATTTCGTAATCAGCACCGCGATATAAAGGCTGACGTTTGATTACCGTACCGGGACGATTAATTTCTTCAGATTCGATAAATACGCTTTCACTACCGGGAACTACCAAGCGACGGGAAACGAAGTAATAACCGCTGGTTCCGTTGGGGGTAATAGTATCTCGCTGGAAACCTTGGATATTATTGGCAAATAATCCTGTTACCTGCAAATTACCGATATTGAAGTTGCTCTTAAACCCGTGCAGTTGTCTGGTAGTAGCAGTATAAAGTTGGGATTGTCTGGCGAATTCTTGAGTATTATAGTCACCCCACATGAAATAATCCGGCTCCGCTCCCTTGATATCGGGAGTGCGTTCGATGCGAGCATAAACGCTATCTGTGGAAGGAGCAGTATTCGTAACCGTTGAACCATCACCGTAAACGGGATATTGTTTTTCACAAGATTGAATACCCCCGAACAACCGATTATCTCCATTACAATCTTGATTCAAAGGGCGATCGCTATTATAAGCTCCTGTAAATAACCATTCTCCAACTTTACCTGTGGCAAAAACTGCTGCATCCAAATCTACAGTTGTACCTTTGTCAATTTCTGGGTTAACAAAGTCGCGGAAACTACCCCAGTAGTCACTACCACCCGCTCCAATTCTCAGATTTACTACCCCCGTGGCTAGGGAAGGACGTAAATTAGTCACAAATTCAACATATGTTACCGTTCCCAAATCTAGATTAGGAGAAGTTTTTTGACCGTAGATAGTAGCGCTGATTTTCGCACTTTGAGCTTGATTCCCTGCCTGTAAAGTCGCCGTAAACTCGCCCCCACGCGCTAATACTTGAAAACCCGGTGCATCTGGTTTGTAGTCTGCACCGATAAATTTTCCGGCATTAGTACCTAAAGTAACAATGACATCTTGCTTAATTAAATTACCTTTTTCGTCAGTAATTTTACCTCGGAAGTCAATATTGGAACGTCCATCAGCCGGAATTCTCGCTTCTCCGACTGGATTAATGGAAATTTTGGTTTTTTGTTCTTGAATGGTGACTTTAACGCTGACAGGATTACCCCCTTGAGCTTGAGCAGTAATCGTGTTTTCACCCTTAGATAAAGGAACGTTATACCAAATTTGAGTATGCAGCTTTTGCGATTCGTCTTTGTGAACGTAACTGCTAATAGATTCGTCTATGGGCTTTCCGTTTACCGTTACCTTGATTTTGGCACTAGGGTGGTGCTGAATTGCAATATTAGTAGTCCCAGTATTAATTACACCAGCTTGAGGAGTAATTATACTAACTTGATTTACTAAGGATAAAGGAATAGAAGAATTTTGCTTTTGCTGTTTCACTTCTTCAAAAGTTATTGGAGAGGAACTATTATTAGTGCGTTCTACTGCTCCCTGCTCCCTACTCCCTACTCCCTCTATTTGAGAATCTTTTAAAGGAATAGGATTAGTATCAATTAAAACTTCTTGTTGCTTTTCTTCTTGACTCGATTCCTCCGGTTGACTAGTCGGAGGTGAAAATAAAATTTCGCTATTATCTTCTACTGATAAATTGGATTCCGGTGAATCCGATGCTGGCTGTTCTATAATTACGTTTTGTGCGGATACACTGACAGTCGGTAATATTACAGCACCACAAGAAATTAAGATTAAATCTCGCTTATTTACACTAAAATTTTTCATATTAACGTCCTCCTCTTGGAAGCTCTCCAAAAGCTGGAGTAACTGCAAAATTGATTTTTCCCATACTTCCAGGAGCTAAACGCACCAAGCGAGACTGACTATTATTTTTGATTTTGTAAAGATTCGGAGCCTGAATATAGCCCGGTAAACTGGTATAGTCCAATGTTGCGGTACGATTACCCGAAATTACGTTAGCGACAGAATACATTCCGTTAGCATCCGTGAGAATACGATTACCATCATCCATAAAAATTACCGCATTCGGAACTCCAGGCTCCCCCGATTGCTGTTCTCCATCGAAATTTTTATCGACAAAAACACGTCCAATTAAAGTCGCACAATCAGAAACAATACCCGGACGAATTCTTAATAAATGGCTTGCTGTATTACTTCTCAAGTCTCCAGCAGAAGCCACAGCCAAGTTTCTGCCGCTTCCTCGCATTCCATCGGGTGTAACCGTAACCGCGTAAACCACACTGAGAATTCCTTGGGGTGGAATGCTACCAGCATAGTTAATTCCCACCGTGCGATTTTGTACTGGAGTAGTCGATACTGTAACTTGAGTTGTTGTACTACCGTCAGTTAAGGATGCTTGTACCGATTTTTCCGCTAATTTCAAACCTAATGGAAGGGTATCGTTAAGAGTTAAATTACTTGCCGATACCACACCAGTATTACGAATTGCAATCCGGTAAGTTACCGTGTCCCCAGGTTCAGCAGCACTTTTATTAGCAGTCTTAGTTATTTGCAAAGCTGCATTCCCGGCTCTAAAAGTTGTACTGTTAGTGTTAAAAGAGCCAATATTATCACCTCCAAACACTGCTGTATTAGTTATTTCGTCAGCGATCGCAGGTATCGCTTTCAAGATAATTCCAGGAAGCAACAACCACAGCAGAAGGTAACTATACCTCCACCGCTTTATTCTTAATCTCATGTGTAATTAGAAATTCTTAAATTGGGAAGGTTTTGACGTTTATAAATTAAAAGAACTATTCCCCGATAGATATCAATTGTATTTTTTTATACAAAATAATGCTTTAGCTTTAATACTCCAATACTTAAGCATTAGAGTAATATCACAGAAGTTTAGTCTTGCGTGGTAAATGCTCGATCAAATTTTTTAGGTAGATGCAGAGAGTACCCAAATACAAACGGTTTTTTGTTTGAAACCAAATATAGCAAGTTATCAATACAGCGGAAACAGGTTTTATACGGAGAAATAGATTTAAAAGTATGATTTTTCTGGCATTTATTCCGTAAAAAAGCGGAAAATTACTTATTTATCTCTTTATGCAAATCGCTTTCTAATGAATTGGATATTAAGAACGACCTCAAAACCTTTTTAATAAGCTGACACATACTTTACATATCGCTCTAAAGGATGCTTAAGTCTCATGCACTAACTAATTCTCGACAGGTAGCTTCTGAAAGCTAAAAAATATAATCGGTATTTTTGACAATATCAGGATGTATTCTCTTTCACAGAAAAGCTGAAATTTTAGTTTTTATTCGTTACTAAATAGTTGAGTATAAATAACGATTCAAAGCGCTCTATTTATCGGAAATTTATTTGAAATAATTATCGTATAAACTTATAAATCTACGTTTATTGGAGTAAAGATACATAATTTCATGAAAAGTTTTACAAGTAAATGTTTAATAATGTGTAAAAAAAGATGCCATATTACAAGTAAAAAATAATTATATGAACTTAAATAATCAAAAAATATAATTATTAAGAGGGTCTAACCCCCTGATATTGTTTGTCTGGTAATCATCTATAAATAATTAGATGGATATAAATTTCTTATTGATGGGATATTTGACAAACTGCTGATTTTTTTCAACGATAACTAGTACTTCTACCGTCTTTATTCGATGAAAACGTACCTTCATACTATTGTCTACTTCTATACAACTAATTAAGAATGCTTTGATTTAGGCGATTTTTCTAAGATTCTTAAATAAAAATTAATCTTTTTTGAGTAATTTTACAAACAGTAAAGTATTAAAAAAATAAGATCCGTTACTTCTATAAATTGATTCAACATTTCCAAAAATCTAAGGGTAATTTTATGAAGTATAAGACATCTAACTCTTTAGCTAGATGACGATATTTAAAAAAGAAAAAAAACTCAATTAAATAAATCATTTACATAAATGATTATTATTAGTATTTAAGCAAGACAGTAAAAATATTATAAATTTTATATAAAGATTTTGAAAAAGTATGAAATGCTGTTGCAATAAAATTATAAACTTTGTAGTAGAAAGATTTAATTTATCTATAAAGTGTTCCCCCTGATTCAATAAAGTATTTTTTTAGCTGCGAGCAAAATTGAAGGTAATGAATAATAAACAGGTTGAAGAAGTGATTAAAGCAATTCTTACCCGAAAGTATTCTTGGGCTTGTGTTTTAATCCTGCGTTTTCATGGATACGATCCGGTAGATTATATACCTTATCGCACTTACATAAGATTACTGAAAGATAATTACCAAGCTCATCAAAAAGACACAAGTGATGCCGTTGTTAGAACTGTAGATTTTAATGATTTTAAATCTAATAAAATGCAGCTTGTAAAACAGAAAAAAAGTTAATAAGTATTTTTTTGAAGGCTAAATAGAGATAGAAAAATTTGAGTAGCCAATCTTGGTTTGAAAACAAGTCAGTCTTACCTAAAGAGAATGATTTATCGAATTGGATTCTCTCCTTAGCTTGGTTTTGTGCAAAACTGTTTCCGGTCGAACTGGCTAAAAATAAATATTTGAGTCAGAGAATGCTAATTCACAAGTAATGCGATCGCGGGTCTTAAATCCCGCTTTTTTGCAAAATTAGAAATAGCTAGTAGTCTGTCACACTAACTTTGAGGGGTTAGCGTAGTGCGTGTGCGTAAGCGCAGACTCACGTTAACGAAGTTTGCCCGAAGGGTAGTGTGCGCTCGTTGCTTTTAGCCCGCTCGCTGGTTGTAACGAGCGACCAAGATGGTCGCACTACGAATTTCTTACCCCGCAAAATTAATGTGGTGGAGTATTAGTAGTCTATTGCATTAAAATTGACGGGTTTTCATCATAACCTGCCGGTGGTTTTCAACCCCCGTCTAATAGCGAAAGTCCTATAAATAGGACTGAAATACAAGCGGTCAAAATTAATGAAATGAAGTACTAATACTTGACGACACAAGTTCTGCGGGATCGAGGTAGTGGGAGCCGAAAAGCTCGCTAATTGTCTGGTAGTATTCGTTAACTGTCTGGTAGTATTCGCTAATTGTCCGGTAGTATTTGTTAATTGTCTGGTAGTATTCGCTAATTGTCCGGTAGTATTCGTTAATTGTCTGGTAGTATTCGCTAATTGTCCGGTAGTATTCGTTAATTGTCTGGTAGTATTCGTTAACTGTCTGGTAGTATTCGTTAATTGTCCGGTAGTATTCGTTAATTGTCTGGTAGTATTCGTTAATTGTCCGGTAGTATTCGTTAATTGTCCGGTAGTATTCGTTAATTGTCTGGTAATACGAGCTTCTAGCTCGCTGATTGTAACGAGCGAGCGGGACGCTCGCACTACGAATACATTACCCACCTAGTTATACTTCGCTTAAATACTTTAGATATATGACTTCTAGCATTCCGACTTCAAGAAAGAAGTTCCCCACCCAAGCAATACCGGCTAAGATTTTTCATTGGGTTAACATTGTCAGTCTCTTCATCATGCTTACTAGCGGATTGCAAATTTATAACGCTAACCCAGTTTTTGGTGGACGTGGAGGTTTGCATATTCCTGGAATCTTTACTCTAGGAGGTTGGTTAGCAGGAGGTAGACATTGGCATTTTGCTGCAATGTGGTTTTTTTCGCTGAATCTTTTATGGTACGGTATTTATGTTTTAATTAGTCGCAGATGGCAACATCGGTTTGTCAGCAACAAGGATTTAAAAGCTTTACAGAAAACCAAAAATTCCCAACGCTTAGTTTATGCTTGGCATCGTATCGCGTACACAAGCATTATACCGATTCTTTTACTGGCATTATTTACAGGAATAGGAATGTATAAACCGGCTCAATTTCCTTGGATTGTAGAAATGTTTGGTAGTTGGGAAGCACTACGAATCGTTCACTTTTCTTCTGTACCATTAGTAATTCTGTTTGCGATCGCGCATTCTTGGTTAGGTGCAAAAGCGGGTGGTTCGGAATTAACGGAATCGATGTTCTGGTAGGTACTCGCTTTCCAGCAGAAGATTACTGAGGAAAAAAACCGCAAAGACGCAGAGGACACAGAGAAAAGAATAGAGAGGTATAGGTAATTTTAGAGCGAGAAGGGAGTAGTTACTTATTAGTATTGTTTCTTTCCCTATTCCCTATTTTCAACTTTTAGATAAATTCGGTTCTACAACTTCGGGAAAATTATCAAAATTACGTTTGACCCAATCGATTCCTACTTCGTTATTCAACTTGATTTTTTGCTGAGAATTGGGATAAATCTTTCCTAAAATATCCGCATCTTGTTCTACTATAACTTTTGCAAATTCGAGGGCTGTTTTCCCAAAAAATTTAGATATGGGGCTATTTGCTTCTCCGAACATTAATATATATGTCCGGGTTTTATTTTCAGATTCCGGTACGAATAAATGACATTGAGCAAGTTTCCCAAATACTGTTTGTCCGTGGAATATTACTAAACTAGGAAAGTGATTTTCTAAATGAGCTTTAATAACTTTTGGTATTAACAATAAATCGGGTTTTTTAATTTTCTCAGCTAAACTTACAGGTGCTGTAGGCATATCATAAAAAGCATGAGATTGATGTCCGTTATCAATAAATTTTTCAAATAGTATCTCTTGAATTTTGAATAGAGGACGATGGGTACCGTTTTGATGGTTATAATCGTGCATATTTAACAGCATCGGCAGCAGTTCTGTATTTACGCTAGTGTCTGCTGTATGACCAATAAAATCGTATTTAGATGCAATTTCATTCAAGATATTCGGGATAGGTATTTTCGGTTCTATTCCTCCATAAGACCAAATAAAATCTCCTTGAATAATCAATTCTAAAGGCTTTAATTGCGGTAAAGTTTTCTTATTAGAACTTGGTAAAACAGTACAACCTGCGCTGTCAAATTCCAAAGCGTGAAACGGACAAACAACCACGCTGCTGTTATCTTCTTTTGATTCACACCAGCCTTCAGACAACATTGCTCCCATGTGGGGACAAGCATTAGGTAAAGCGTTGATTTCTCCTTTTGCGTCTTTCCACACTACGTAATCGGAACCGTAGAGAGAAATTTTTGTCGGCTGATTTACCTGTAACATTGATTTGTGCGCTAACAGCCAAGGTGCGCCAAAAAGCATTGACATAGTTATTTTTTCCTTTTATTTATAAAATAGTATTGAGATTGAATAGCGGCATCAATTTAATTAACTAAAAATTTAGTTAGTTAATAATATAGGTAATTTATTTCTTATTGTCAACTATTAACCAAATTTTTAGTTAAGATGATTTGGTCGGTTTGATGGAGAAAAGTGAGTCGTTCTAAACAGTCAAAACCCTTATTTCGTAAACCTCGTCAAGTACGCGATGCAGAAGCTACGAAATCTCAAATACTTGATGCAGCGATGGAAGAATTTGCTAAATACGGTTTGAATGGTGCGCGTACAGAAAATATTGCATCTGGTAGTGGTGTTACGAAAGCGATGATTTACTATTATTTTGAGAGTAAAGAAGCCTTATATCAAGCAGTATTGAATCAATTAGCCTTACAGTTGAATGAATTAGGACTAGCTAAACTAAACTTAAACGAATTGCATCCAGAATCAGCTTTGAAAACTGCCGTATACGCATTCATCACCTATCAAGCGACTCATCCTTGCTTCGGTAGAATATTGTGGCAAGAAGCACTTCAAAATCAAGGCAAGTATTACAAGCAAATTGATTGGAACCAAAGCTATAAATATCTATTAGAAATTTTAGAAAGAGGAATAAACATCGGTTGTTTCCGTCAGTTCGATCCTTTTTTAACCGCAATGCATATCAATGGAGTTTGTAATTTCTATTTTGATGCTTACGAAAATATTAAGCATTTGACACCAAACCTAGATTTACGAAGTCCAGAAATGATTGAAAAGCACGCTCAAGCAGCAATCGATTTTATTATGGCTGGAGTTGCGAACAGAGGAGAAGAGTGAAAAGTAAATTCCAATTACCCATTACCCATTCTTAATTATTCGCTTTCAACTTAGGATAAGCAATTCGTTTGTGATGGAACTGTTGCCAAACTCTGACAAAGATTTCAGCTATTTGTGTCATTTCTTGTCGTGTTAAGCCGGAATCCGCGAGTTGATTATCTTTCCACCTAGCCCGTAAGATATTGTTAACCATATTCAAGGCTTTTTCTGGTGTAGCATCTCGAAGCGATCGCAATGCGGCTTCGCAAGAGTCAGCTAACATGACTATTCCGGTTTCTCGTGACTGGGGGGTTGGTCCTTCGTAACGAAAATCTTCGTCTTTTATCTGTAAATTTGGATTATCTTTAGCTAATTCTTGAGCTTGATGATAAAAATAAGCAATTTGCATTGTTCCTTGATGTTCGGGAATAAATGCCTGTATTGCTGTGGGTAAACTGTGCTTTCTTGCCATAGCTAATCCCGCACTTACGTGCTTTTTGATCAAATCGGCACTGATCCAAGGGTCATTAATTTCTTCATGCTTGTTTGGACCTCCCATTTGATTCTCGATAAATCCCATTGGGTCGTGCATTTTACCGACATCGTGGTATAATGTCCCGGCTCTAATTAGTTCAACGTTGCATTTAAGTTCTTTGGCTGCGGCTTCGGCAAGAGTGGCTACAAATAAAGTATGTTGAAATGTTCCGGGGGCTTCTGTTGCCAAACGTTTAAGTAAAGGACGATTGGGAGAAGCAAGTTCTGCTAAACGAATCGGAGTAACTAAGTCAAACAGTTTCTCTAAATAGGGACTTAATCCCAAAGCTATAATGCTCCAACCCAAACCGGATAAAGCTAATAATCCGGCTTCCTGAAATACAAGATAAGAGGTTGAAGTAAACGCAGTGCCTAACATTACTTTTAATAATAAGTACACACCACCTTCAGTTAAAGAAATTCCAAAACCTAATACTGCCAATTCTTCACGAGAACGCAGGTTTTGTGCCATACAGGTACCGAGTATTCCTCCTGCTGCACCAGCTAAAATTGCTGTATTGCCGATATCTAAATTCATGGGCAACAACAATATCGACAGCAATCCTATTACCGTAATTCCTAAAGTGCGTCCGTAAAAACTGCCTAATAGCAATCCAACAGCACTCCAAGTTGCAAAAGGAATACCTAAAATAAGTAAAGATGGACACGATAGTGCCAGTAATAATACTAAGAACCGATCACTTTGACGCAATCGAATTTCTAAACGTTTTTCGATTAAAGCATAAATACCAATTGAGAAAGCGATCGTGCTTCCTAAATAGGTTAATCCCAGCCAATTAGTTTCGCGACGAATCAGATTATAGTTTTCTAATACTGCTAAATTCCAAGCTGTAATTTCCTGTCCTTTTCTAACAATTAATTCGCCTTTTTCCACCATTACCATGACTGGCGGTACTTTGGCTGCGGCTTCATCCGCTTGTAGTTCTGTTTGTTGTTCGTCTTTTCTTAAATTTGGCTGTAAAACGCTTACCAATAATTTAGTTGCCCATATTTTAGCATCTGCGGGTACTAATAGCTCAGATTTCTGTAAATGCAGGTTAATTACGTACTCTAAATTTTCGTGGGGTAGTCCGGGGTGAATACCTTGAGCTAAGATTAATTGGGCGCTTTGTAAGATGCCTACTTGAATTGTTGACCATTGATCGTCGCTAAATTTGAGTACGCTGTTGTCGTTATATACTATTCTTGCTGGCTTGGAAACGCCGAACGTTGCAAGCTTTGCTTCGGCTTGAGCGTACATTTGTCGTCTTTTTTCGATTATTCCAATTAGCGATCGCAGATTTTCGGGAGAAGTTTTAGCACGATATAGCTGTAGTTGACTTAATGCTTGTTTAAAATTGGGGTTTTCCGTCGTAGTATCAATAGCTGGGGTTTCTGTAACGGTACGATTACTCCTATTAGCAACAGTCACACCTTGGATTCCACTCCTCGCAACGTTTTGATTCCCATCTTCTAAAAATATTAATATTTGCTTCCATTCCTGCTCGGAAGCGGAACGAAGGAAATCTTGGGTCAAAGGATTCAATACCTCAGTGTCAAAAAACGGAAAAGCTCCAGCAGCAGCGCGAATTTCGTTTCCTTGTTGTAGCAATTTTCGTAAATCTTTCTCGGCTGTTTCGTTAATTTGCTTGTCTACCATTAACCATTGCCGAGAATTTTCCCTAGCAGTTTCGCGCAGCAATTCTGTTTTTTGCTTGTTTTCTATTTGAGCAGTATAAGGTGCGACTATTGTTTCGCGAGCGAGGGCTTGTTCTTGCAACTGGGGCTGGCTGTATAATTTGTATCCTATCACTCCTGTCATCGCAACCAAAGCAATTGCAAACACAACCAAAGAATGTTGAGGAATAAAACCCCAACAAGCTGCGTAAATACCACGTTTAGCTTTAACAGACTTTACCATTGGGTTGGAGAAGGATTTTTTATACCGATTTTCACTCTTAGATACATAATTACGTAGCGCTTTGTATCGTCGTCCCCAAATAGCTGTTGCTTGTATTAAGGATTTAAGAAATGGCTGCATTTTCATGACCTATGACCGCAGTGCTTATAAGAATGGTTTGACATCAGACATTCCTGAACCGAAGCAGACTTTAAGCTTGCTGCCATCATAGTTACCATTTAATATAAATCCTGGATTACTTGTTAATAAGTATAGTTTTTTGCTCGAAAAAGATTTTTAATTATTTGATGCAAGATAAAGGTACTGTGTTTGTTGAGATTTTTTTGATAAATATCGTTAACGCAAACGGATGATATTTGGGGCTGCAATTGCCTCATGGGTCGAAATTAAATCTGGAACCTCCTTTTTCTCTAAAAATTGTGGTGATACATAATATACTCCCGACCATACAGCCACTAATGCATCAGCTAATTTTACCATTTGGGAAAAACTAGTTAGTTCCCCCAAAGCTAATTTTGCATTATCTAACCCTAAGTGCCAAGTTATGGGTATACCAGCCATGCTGTTATAGGCTCCCGAAATTGCCCCCGCGATCGCGCTACAAATTTGTGAGTTTTGCTTGTCTATGGTAATTGCTTGCAAGCAGGTTAGGCGAAAATCTTCTTGATTACTTGCAAAACAATAAATTGCTGTGGCGATCGTATTGCTCAAATTATTTTCTTTACCCAAGCAATTTTTCCATTCTACTAAGTCAGCATTTTCTATCAATAGATAGTTGACTTGGTGTAGCTTTTTTGGTATATCGGTTGTAGTTTCACCAATAAAAGAAGTTATCTGTGGTATGGTATTGCAATTAATTTTCTCATTTAATGATTGAGCGATTAAATAAGATACTGCTAAGACTGCATCTCTTAATAAAGGATGATGATAATTTTTAATCGCTAGGAGCAAATTTTCTCTGAGTTTTAAATGATTGTCGTGAAAAAATAATGTGATAGGTAAAGTTGATAAAATCAAGTCTGCCAATATTAAATTGGATGGTGCTTCTAAAATTGTTTGTTGAATCTCACCTTGGTTTAAATCAAACCTACCCTGGTATAGTAAGCCGTTTATTTGTTGGGCTGCTGCTTTGCTCCATAAAAGAGGTTGTTCGGTGATAGGAGCTAAATTTTGCCCAATTAGACACCCGACCAAAGCACCCCGGACTCTACTTGTAAGTGAGTAGCGCATATAGTTACTGAATTAACTAAAAAATAGTCAAATAAATCATGCTTTTATAGGTTATAACTACAACTGTGCAAATACCTATTCGGAATACAATGCAATTTTTTCATATTTTTTGATAATTTTCGCGGGTGTAGCGCTAATATCCGCTCTGAATTATTAGTTTTAACTAACTCAAGGCTTTCTTAAGTGGTCAACTAAAGCCTGCAATCCCAAAACATAGCTTTTCGCGCCAAAGCCACTGATTTGACCAACTACGACAGGTGCAATATAGGAATGATGTCGAAATTCTTCCCTACGATATATATTGCTTAAATGAACTTCTACAGTCGGTATATTCACTGATGCGATCGCGTCTCGTAATGCTACACTCGTGTGAGTATAGGCACCCGCGTTAATAATGATGCCTTGATGTTGATGTTTAACTAACGCATCGTGGATGGCATCGATTAAAACGCCCTCGTGGTTAGACTGCACGGCACATATTTTGGCTGACAAAGAACGTCCTGCTTCAACTAATAGACGATTAATGTCATCTAAATTAAGCGAGCCATAAATTTCTGGTTCGCGAGTTCCTAGTAAATTCAGATTCGGTCCGTGCAGTACTAAAATGCTTAAAGAAGGTGAATTTCCTTCACGAGCATTTGAGCTATCTACCACGGCGAGAACGCTCGTTTACAGGAATTGGAATTAGTTCAGCTTCCGGCTCAGCTTGTGGCCCTAAAAGAGCATCAATCAGCTTGCGTGCTAATTCCTTAAGCTTTTCAAGCACTTTATCGATATAATCCATTTAACTGAACGCTCCTGAGTACTAACTCAAATGTCAACTATCGGTTACGGAAAAACTGAGGTAAAAACAGCACCGCTGGTTGAGAAATTTGTTGATACCAAACCCCTCCACACGGGGAGCAAGTCATTAGATGATAACTACGAACTCTCCCTTTATTATTTTAGGTTATCACATTAGCCACTGGTAGGGCAGAATCTAACTTCTTCAGAATGATTTTGCAATTGTAATTGTTAACCAATAGTTGAAAATCAATAGTCCGAAAGTATGAGAACATCCAGACTATTGAATGGTAATAGAAGCACGCTGCGTCAGCTTTTTTCAGTTTCCGCAGTTTTCTTTTTAGATTTAGCGGTGGAAGTCTTCTTAGTAGTGGAAGTTTTGGATTTGGTTGTTTTACGAGTGGATTTACTTTTAGGTGCTTTATCGGCGATTAACTTGAGTGCTTTCTCTAAAGTTATGCTTTCTGGTGTTTCACCTTCTGGAATGCTGACGTTGGTTTTACCATGCTTGATATAAGCTCCATAAGGACCGTCATAGATGTTCACTACTTCTTCAGTATCCGGATGAGAACCCAGTTCCCGTAAAGGCTGCTTGGATTTACTTTTGCTACCGCGTCCTTTTTTCGGTTCGGATAATAATTCCAATGCTCTTTCTAAGGTGATACTCAATACGTCATCACCGGCTTTTAAGGAACGGTAGTCTTTTGCATCTTTGAGATTGTGAACCACGTAAGGTCCGAAGCGTCCCAAATTAGCTTGGATGCTAGCCTTTGTTTCTGGATGTTCTCCTAATTTTCTCGGCAGCGATAGCAGACCAACAGCCATTTCTACCGTTACGTCTTCTGGCTTGACATTTTTAGGCAGTGATGCTTGCTTTGGTTTAGGATTTTCTTCGGATTTCTCACCCAATTGGACGTAGGGACCATAAGGACCAATCAACATGAAAATTGGTTGGGCTGTTTCTGGATGAATGCCGACTTGATCGGGACCTTCAGTTTTTTGCTTGAGTAATTTTTCGACTTGTTTGGGGTCGAGGTCGGCTGGAGTAAAATCTCTGGGAATAGAAGCTGTAATTGTTTCATCGCCATTTTCGGCTTCCAAATAAGCGCCAAATTTACCAATGCGAATTATCACATCTGGGATGTTCAAGTCCACAGTTCGGGATTGATTTGGATCGATGATGCTTTCTTGTTCCTTAACCAAAGTATCCAAGCCTTTTTCGCCGAGATAAAATTGTTTGAGATAAGGTAGCCATTCTGCTTCCCCGGTAGAAATATCATCAAGAGTTTGCTCCATTCTCGATGTAAAGCCCGGATCTACGACTTCGGGGAAATGGGTTTCCAGCAACTTGGTAACGGCAAATGCGGTAAATGTGGGAATTAAAGCATTATTTGTTAATTGAGCGTAGCCTTTGTCGATAATGGTACCGATAATGCTGGCGTAGGTACTGGGACGACCGATTCCTTCGCTTTCTAAGGTTTTCACTAAAGTTGCTTCAGTGAATCTGGCTGGTGGTTGGGTTTCGTGACCGACAGTTTCTAAGTTTTGGCAGTTAGGGCGATCGCCGACTTTCAGGTTAGGTAAAATTACTTCTTTATCTTCGAGCGCTGCTTCTGGGTCATCGGAACCTTCTACGTAAGCTCTTAAAAAACCTGGAAAATCAATTCGTTTACCCGAAGAACGAAAACCTGCGTCTTCCACCTGTAAATGCATGGTGATTTGAGTTTGTCTCGCATCTGCCATTTGACAAGCTACGGTACGCTTCCAAATTAAATCGTACAGTTGCAGTTCTCTACCGCTCAAACCAGTTTCTTGCGGGGTACGGAAGCTGCTTCCAGCCGGACGAATCGCTTCGTGTGCTTCTTGCGCTCCCTTAGATTTGGTCGTGTACTGTCGGATTTGGGGAGACAAAAATTCTTTGCCGTAGAGCTTTTGTACGCAGTCTCTTGCAGCGGTAATAGCTTGTTCCGACAAATGCACGGAGTCGGTACGCATATAGGTGATGTAGCCTTGTTCGTAAAGGCTCTGAGCAACCCGCATGGTATCCCGCGCCGAAAGCCGCAACTTACGGTTAGATTCCTGTTGCAGGGTGGAAGTTGTAAACGGAGGTGCCGGTTTGCGCGTTACCGGACGTTCGTCAAGGTTTGTAACTTCCCAAGTTTTATTAGTTAACCGTTGTTTTAGAGCTTCGGCTTCTTCTTCGTTGAGCAGAACAACTTGACGACCTACGGTAATTTGCCCAGTTGTAGAGTCGAAATCGCTACCAGTTGCTAGTTTGGTTCCAGCCAAAGTTACCAGTACGGAATTAAATGATTGCTCTTTACCCTTACTAGATGCAGGAGTTAAAGCTGCTTTCAAATCCCAGTAGCTACCGATGTTAAAAGCACGACGTTCTTTTTCTCGCTGTACCAGCAATCGTACCGCTACAGACTGTACTCTTCCAGCAGATAAACCCCAAGCAATTTTTTTCCACAACAAAGGTGAAAGGGTATAGCCGACGAGTCGATCTAAAATTCGTCGCGTTTCTTGAGCGCGAACCAGTTGCTCGTCTACATCGCGGGTATTTTTGAGGGCTTTTTTAATGGCTTCCGAGGTAATTTCATGAAATACCATCCGCTTTGTGGGGATTTTTGGTTTCAGCAATTGGTATAAATGCCAGCTGATACTTTCCCCTTCTCGGTCTTCGTCAGTCGCTAAAATCAGTTCGGTTGCGTCTTTTAGCGCTTCTTTTAACAGCGTGACAACCTGCTTTTTGTTTTTGGGAACTACATATAACGGTTCAAAGTTAGCTTCTACGTTTACTCCCAACTGCGCCCATTGTTGTCCTTTGACAGCAGCGGGAATTTCACTGGCTGACTGCGGTAAGTCACGTACATGACCCATAGAAGCTTCTACTCGATAATCCGA
This sequence comes from Rivularia sp. UHCC 0363, assembly GCF_034931125.1. Lineage (NCBI taxonomy): Bacteria > Bacillati > Cyanobacteriota > Cyanophyceae > Nostocales > Rivulariaceae > Rivularia > Rivularia sp. UHCC 0363. The sequence goes on from NZ_JAYGHM010000056.1 coordinate 54,180, forward strand.
TGGTAAGTAGTTACGAATAGTTTTAGCTTTGGTCGGAGATTCGACAATAACGAGAGTTGACATGGAAGTTTCAAGAAAAAAATAGCGGCTAAGCTAAACAGTCAATTAGGGGACAATTAATCGGAAAATGTCAAGATAAAATCTTACTAAGGAGCAAGGCATAGCTTTTACATTAACTGCTTGACTCGATCGGCATTCAATGATGCCTACTATAAAGTTAAGATAGTTGAAATTGGGTTATCGAGAGCAGTCCTCTTCAATCTTTAACTTATCTTGAGCATAATTGGCGACTACCATTTTTATTTGTTACGCTTTGATGTCGGCGATCGCGTTGCTGGAAAGACTTACCAGATAAGGTGGGACAAAGTTTGACAAGCATATTTAATAATTTTTCTTTTGGATAACTGTTTTTTGTGATTTTTGTCAATATTTAGTATTGTGCCAAAATAGAATTTAATTTATTTTCAATTGATTTTAATTTATTTAAATTAAGTACCGGATTTATTTCCGATAGTTTGACTACCTTGTGAGGAAAATCATGAAACCAATTCGTCAAGGTGACGTAATTTTACTTCCTGTAAAGCCAGTCGAGGGACTTCCTGAATCGGGGCTGACTTTAGCTCGCGGAGAAGTTACCGGACACCGACACCGTATTTCTCAAGGAGATGCACAATTATTTACAAAGGAGGGCAATTTATATTTACGCATTTTTTCTGCAAATGCTCTCTTAGCCCACGAGGAACACGGTTCCATTACTGTACCTCAAGGACATTGGATGGTGCGAATTCAGCGCGAATATGAACCAGAAGGATGGCGTTATGTTGCCGATTAGTGGGGGTGGGATTTGATTTACGTCGCAATGACGTAGCTGCATAGTCCTCACGCAAGTCCTGCGAATAAATCGGTTTAGACAAAGCCGATGGGTTGCCCTTTATTAATAGTCAATGCATTGTCGGGAAGCGCGATCGCCCCGAAATAACGAAAAGGACAAAAAATGTTCGTACCAACTATTAGTTTATTTGCATTAAACTATCAATAATATAGTAAAAACTGATACTTATTTTTGTATTGCGTAGTTAGCGAAAAAAAGTTGTGGTAGGATAATGCAGGAGTAGTACGTTCGGTAAATGTGTTCTTGTTATTAAGTAAAAGTCGCAAGCAGCTTTCCGGATGTCCCCTCTACACGATTGGATTCTAGAGAGTTTTATGTCAATCTACGTTGGAAATTTAGCCTACGATGTTACTCAGGAAGACCTTACTAAGGTGTTTGCTGAGTACGGTGGTGTGAAGCGGGTTCAGTTACCTACCGATAGGGAAACTGGTAGAGCGCGGGGTTTTGGTTTCGTGGAAATGGAATCAGAAGCCGCAGAAAACGAAGCCATCCAAGCCTTGGATGGTGCTGAGTGGATGGGTCGGGTAATGAAAGTTAACAAAGCTAGACCGCGAGAAGACAAAGGTGGAGGTGGAGGTGGAGGTGGACGCTCCGGTGGTGGACGCTCCGGTGGTGGAAGTTGGGGTAGAGATAATAGCTATTAGATATTATGCAAGTCTTAATATTTGATTGAGTTTATTCTAAGCTAACCTTAAGCTAATTATAATTTTTAAGTAGGGATGTTTCACAATGGAATGTCCCTACTTATTATTTTGGTTATTTGGAGTTTTGACATACTTTCCGGCGTGAACGCACGGGGATTCTAATTCATGGGTAAATGGTCGCTTTGCTGAGCCTAGTAGTTATGAGGGGTTAAAATAATTCGT
>NZ_JAYGHM010000057.1:0-48722 GCF_034931125.1 Rivularia sp. UHCC 0363
GATATCAATAAATTTCGGTTCTCCGGGAACTTCAAAATTAGTCTTTACCTCACCCAAAGGACTCAAAAAAGTTTCAAAAAACTGCTTAGCGAATTGGTCAAAAAGAGTTCTGCTCATGGAAATCCACTTACCTGTATAGTCGAAATGTACTATAAAAGGTAATCGGCAGACAAGGGGATAAGCGCGATCGCTTCCCTAACACCTTTGATTTTTAAGAACTACCACAACCTCTGAATGGGATAATTATCAAATACTTCATCGATACTGACAATTGGTATTTGCTCTACAATCGTTTGAGCAATTAAAAGTCTATCAAAAGGGTCTTTATGATGTAGTGGTAAATTATTTAAAGCGTAAATATGACCTAATTCAATAGGTAAAAGTTGTAGATTATTAACACGCTGTTGATTTTGAATCAAAGTAGGGAGTGTTGAATTCAAGTTGAGCTTACCCAATTGAAATTTGATTTGCATTTCCCAAACACTAGCAATACTAAACAACAACGTGTTATTTGTATCGTTAATTAGGTCATAAACCTTTTTAGAGAGCTTTTCCGAACTGCTTGACCACCAAATAAGAACGTGTGAATCCAATAATAGTTTCATTGTTCACCCATCCAAAATTCATCTGGTAAAGGTTCATTAAAGTCTTCACTCATCCAAATTTCCCCTCGGTTCAAGTCTGGTACCCGTTGTTGTACTGCTTGGCTTGGAGTTGCTTGGGGTTGAGAATGTCTTTGTACCAAAAATTCTGCAAAATCTAGCAGCGTCTGTTGTTGCTCTGGTGCTAAGGATTGCAATTTGGCAACCAAAGACTTAGTTATATCCAGTGTTTGAGAAGTCATATTTCCCTCCAAGTTACGCTCTACGATTAATATTACTATTTTATAAAGGTAAAGTTAGTCGGTTTATGGTATTACACAATTATTTTCCAATACTGCTCGGTTAAGAGTCGATCCCCCCAACCCCCCTTGAAAAAGGGGGGCTAAAAAATGCCTTATTTTTCCCCCAATTTATCAGGGGACTAAAAAATGACTTATTTTCCCCCAATTTATCGGGGGACTAAAGGGGATCTCAAATCTTAACTGAGGATTTCGGCTCATTGCGAAAGGGTTCGATTAAACATAGGAGAGTCGCAATTGATGCCAAAATCACTAATGTTTCCGTATTTATACCCGGTTGATTCGATGGAGAAAACCATTTAGGTCAATAAAACGCGGTTTTCCGGGAACTTCAAAATTAGTTTTTACCTCACCCAAAGGACTTAAAAAAGCTGCTCCAAGGGAGAAGACGCACTCCGTGCATCTACAAAAAACTGTTTAGCAAATTGGTCAAAAGTCTTTCTGCTCATGGAAATGCACTTACCTGTATAGTCAAAAGGTAATCAGCAGACAAGGGGACAAGCGCGATCGCATCGGCAAAAGTTTTGGTTCTGGGTTGAAACTGTACTGCGCTCAACCTAGAACCACTATAACTACCAACTTAACTAAACCGTCTCAACAACTCCTGACGTTGCAAAGAAGACAGCTGCAACAACAAAGCAGCATATTCTTGAGGAGGTAACTGCAATATCGGTTCAATAATCTCCACCAACTGCTGATCCAACTCCCCAAACCGCGCTTTGAGTAAATTTTCCACAACTTGCCGCTGTCCTTGCTCAATTCCTCGACGCTGAGTTTCTTGTTCCCATTCCAAATAAGCTTGTGATAATGTCATTATTAACTCCCGATCTTCTTGCTCAACTAAGTTACTTGCTTCTATACTAATCTTCCAAGTTGCCAATAGTTTTAAAATTGTGGAACGCCTTGGGTCATCTACATCAAACCCAATCACTTCATTAATTGCTTGTTTTTGAATCACTCCTTTACCAAATATTCTCAACCATAGAGTTTCTGGTGTCCGAGGTAACTGATTTACAGCTATAATTGCTGTTCTTAAAACTTTTGGTAAAAAATAAATACCCGTTAACCAGTCTTCACTTTGAACAGCACAAGCTTTTGCAAGCAAATCATCGGATGCGGAAGGAGTAATAATCCACAATCTGGGAAGTTCGTCTTCTGAAACAGTTTCCTCTTCACGCTTGGCTTGACGTTGAAAGTCAGCGATTACATGAAACAATTTATATAGACAACTACGAACTTCCGAGGAGTTCGGCTGATTGCGAAAGGGTTCAAACAAACATGGGAGAGTCGCAATTGATGCCAAAACCCCCAACTCTTCCGTATTTACACTCGGTTGATTCGATGGAGAAAACCAAATATCTATAAAACGCGGTTCTCCGGGAACTTCAAAATTAGTCTTTACCTCACCCAAAGGACTCAAAAAAGCTTCAAAAAACTGCTTGGCAAATTGGTCAAAAAGAGTTCTGCTCATAGAAATGCACTTACCTGTATAGTCAAAATGTACTATAAAAGGTAATCGGCAGACAAGGGGATAAAGGCGATCGCTTCCCTAATACCTTTGATTTTTAAGAACTACCACAACCTCTGAATAGGATAATTATCAAATACTTCATCGATACTGACAATTGGTATTTGCTCTACAATCGCTCTTTGCAATTAAAAGTCTATCAAAAGGGTCTTTATGATGTAGTGGTAAATTATTTAAAGCATAAATTTGAGAAGTTTCAATAGATAACAGTTGCAATCCATTAGTTTGACATTGGTCTTCTATTAATTCAGGTAAAGGTACATTTAGGGTTAATTTAACAATTTGCAATTTAATTTGCATTTCCCAGATACTAGGAAGACTGAGAAATAAATTATTACTTTGGTTATCCAGTAATTGATATACCGTTTCTGATAACTTGCCAGGGCTGATTGATCACCAAATTAATACATGAGTGTCTAACAAAACATTCATTCTTCACCTATCCAAAATTCATCAGGTAAAGGATCATTAAAATCTTCGCTTATCCAGCCTTTACCTTCATGCAAACCAAATATACGGCGTTTTGGTTTTTCTTGATTAGATAACTGTTGAATGTATTTCTGTTCTAAGAACTCAATGAAATCTGCTACCTGCTGTTGTTGCTCTAGTGGTAAGTTTTGCAGTTTGGTAACTAATGCTTCTGTTGTATTAACTGTTTGAGAAGTCATGTTTCCTCTATTCACCAGTTTTACTAGATTAATATTACTATTTTATTGGGAATTGGGCATGGAAATGGGGAGACAAGAGGACTTTTGAGACAAAAGAGAGAAAGCGATCGCCATGTTTGTTGGAACATATCGCGCAAAAAAGCCGGATGGTAGAATCCGACGTGAAATATAGTAGCTTGAACCAGCTAACTACTAAACTTTTAAATTCATTGTTGCCAAAAAATAGTTAAAATAGTATATTAAATATACCTTTTTTATATCAAAAACTGAATGCTTAATGCTTTACTTCTATGGAATTCGAGTTCGATGAGCAAAAAAGCGCTTCTAATAAAGTAAAACACGGCATTGATTTCATGGAAGCGCAACTATGGCTCGATGCAGAACGGGTTGAAATAGCTGCTCGTACCGTTCAAGAGCCAAGGTTGCTTGTAATTGGTCAGATCAACCAAAAATATTGGGCTGCTGTCATTACCTATAGAGAAGAGCGGGTGCGAATCATATCAATACGACGAGCAAGAGACGAAGAGAGGAAATTATATGAAGGCTGAAGATTTCGATCAAAAATTCGATTCAGGGGATGAAGATATAACCGCTTATTTAGATATGAATACAATTCGTCGTCCGGGTTATGAGCAACGAAGGGTAAACGTTGATTTTCCTACATGGATAATAGAAGCACTCGATAGAGAAGCTGCACGAATCGGTGTAACTCGACAATCAATTATCAAAGTCTGGATTGCCGAGCGGCTCGAACAGCATAGTTAAATTTGTGGGATGGGGAGATGGGGGGATGGGGAGATGTGGGGATGGGGAGATGGGGAGATGTGGGGATGGGGGGATGGGGGGATGGGGAGATGTGGGGATGGGGAGTCCTCTTAAGAGGACTTTTGCTATCAGACGGGGAATTCCATTCCTCATCGGGCTGAGATAAAAACCCGTCAAAATTAATCATCCCTAATCAAAAAATAATTAACTACGCCATAGCTAAATACTTCTACGGAGAAGCCAGCTACAGCACGACAAATTAAGATTTTGCCGAATTTATAAATAGCCTTTAAGCAGATAAGCTATAAAATAGAATTGGCAAAGGTTTGGGATTACTTAGGAGTAGAAGAACCTAGGCAAATCTCTCCTTGCCAAAGAGATATTAACAGACTGATAAAAATAAAAATGTCTTGTAGTTTATACTTCAGGGAAAAATATTAGTTGTCAGTATCCGGCGGTTTAAACCGCTACTACACAGGCAAAGTCCACCTGCGTGGACTAATTAATTTAGAACCCGCGCAGGTGGGTTTTGTTTGTGTAGCCGCGACTTCTAGTCGCCAGGTAAAGTATTAAATTAGACTGCTTACCAAATTGGCGATGGGGGGATGGGGAGATGGGGAGATGGGGAGATGGGGGGACAAGGCGATCGCCATTTTTATGGTTGCTGCTTTAAAAAAGACGATGATTTTGGTAAAATTTGTCCAAATTCTTCAAGAGAATTAATAGTCACAGCTTGCTTGTGTAATTGTTTTAGCCCAGACATATCCTCAATATCACCTAACTCATTAATTTGAGCGATTAAATCGGCAGGAACTTCACCAAACCTTACTTCCAGAACTTCGATGATATTTTCCCGTTGATTTTCTAGCATTCCAAAGCGTTCAAAAGTGGTAATATATGGCATTGGCTGTTCCTCGTATTGACGAATTTCTTTATTGCAGGCGATTTCCAATTCTTTGGGTAAAGTCATCATCCAATCAAGCAGTTGAATTAACTTGATTATTTTGTCTCTAGTATATCCTTTTTGATAAAGCCTCCTTATTAAACCTAGTTTCCATTGCAGCCTAGCTTCTGGGTTTTGGCTACTGGCTTGGGTGCGTAAATGCGCCATTACAATTACAGCAAATGGATTCTCGCTTGCTTCTAACTGATTCCAATTTGCTTCGTAGTCTAATAACTTGATAACTGGGAATTGCAGAGAAGCGCGACTTCCCCAAAGTTCATAGCTGTATTCTTTTGGTCGCCATGATTCTTGGGTATCTCCTAATACCGCAAAGCTGGCAACTTGCTTACCATAGCGGTCAAAGATACGGTAATTATAGGTATACATCCGCTTGGCAAATTCCTTGTCTACCTGACTCTGTATCTCAATGTGAATTAAAACCCAAGTTTCTTCACCGTTTTGTTTCCAAACTTTGACGAGTTTATCTACAAAGCGCTTTCCGATTTCGGCTTCTCCAACTATTTGCAGTAATTCTTGTTCTAAAAATTCATAACCGCGCCCCCAATCAATTTCCCGGTGTGCTGTGGGAAAGAAGAAGGCTAAAAATGCTTCAAAATATTCTTCTAAAGCTTCCTTCCAAGGGGAATCATAATTGCTTGTTTTTGAATCACTCCTTTACCAAATATTCTCAACCACAGAGTTTCTGGTGTTCTAGGTAACTTATTTATAGCAATGATGGCTGCTTTAAGACCTATTGGTAAAAAATAAATACCCTGCAACCAATCAGAGCGAGGAGAAGCACCAAACCTTGAAAGCAAGTCATCGGATGCAGAATGAGTAATAATCCACAATTGTGGAAGTTCCTATAGCAGGAACAGTTTCTTCTTCCCGCTTAGCTTTGCGTTCAAAATCACTTTGAACATGAAATAGCTTATACAAAGAGCTACGAACTTCTGAGGATTTCGGTTGATTGCGAAAGGGTTCGATTAAACATGGGAGAGTCGCAATTTTATCCAGAATCCCTAAGTTTTGTGCTTCTACGTTTAGTTGATTCGATGGAGAAAACCAAATATCAATAAATTTCGGTTCTCCGGGAATCTCAAAATTTGTCTTTACCTCACCCAATGGAGTTAAAAAAGCTTCAAAAAACTGCTTGGCAAATTGGTCAAAAAGAGTTCTGCTCATAGAAATGCACTTACCTGTATAGTTTTAATGTACTATAAATGGCGGATCGAGAGACAAAGGGACAAGAGGACAACTAAACTTTTAAATTCATTTTTGCCAAAAAGTAGTTGAAATAGTATAAGTACTCAAGCAAAATTAATTGTATATTGTCATTGCTCACGAGAGGCGTTACCGTTACTAAGCTGATGTGCAGCTAAATTGTATAATGTGTTAGCGAAGCGTGTCCGTAAGGACATAAACGCGAAAATATTGTAGTGCGGTAGCGCAGCGTGTCCGTAAGGACATGCATCTTGCTCGCTAGTGTTATACAAATTAAATGCGTAACAACTTATCCCTAACGGGTCAGCAAGCTGAACGCGCAGCGTGTCCCCTTGGGACTCATCAATCTCAAACCCCTGTGATTGCTACCCTTCGGGAACACTTTCAGTGAACGCTGTCGCTCGCAATGACACAAATAATTTTGCACACCCACTTAAAACACGGTATTGATTTTATTAAAATTGATCGCATACTGCTGATATAACAAAATTAAGACAATTCTTAAATAACACAAATAATTAAGCATGAAATTCAAAGCAGTTGTTCACGAAGCGGAAGAAGGCGGATACTGGGCAGAAGTTCCTGCATTGCCTGGTTGTATTACTGAGGGCGATACTTGGGAAGAGTTGATGGCTAATATAGAAGATGCAATTACTGGATGGCTAGAAGTTGCCAATCAAAGTTTTACGAGTGCTGGTAAAACTCAGATAGTTGAAATTTCATTATGAAGTCTATATCTGGAAAAAAACTATGTTCCATAGTCGAAAAACAAGGATGGTTGTTAAAGTGAATCGTATTTGGACTTCGCCCCACGCTGTCTAGGTAATGCAGGTATTTTTGAATTGGCTCGATATATTTATCGTTATTTAAGGTCATCATTATGCTCAGAACTCTGGGCATAACAATGTCAAAAAAGATTCAGAATAATTGTATTTATACGGACGTATAGCCAAAAAAGCGCTGAGGTTGTTTACCCAAACGCTTTATATGAATACGATCGCAAATAGAATATTACTTACTTTGTATTTATCTCAATCCCTTCTCTTTCAAAACCCCATCCACCCAAACCTTATTTTCTTCACTCAAAGCTGGTACTGCTTCTTGACTGTAATCGACTACCAAATCATAATCATATATCTCATATACTTGATTCAATAATTCCTGTAAATTAATAATGGGTTCACTATCACCACTACGTAAAGGTAAAGGGAAAGAAGGAATTACATTTTGTAGATTAAAAGCATATAAATCGGCGAAAGGACGTGTCTCACCGCGATAAACTAAAATCCGATAGTGACTTTGAATATTATTATCAACTATAGGCATTGGTTCGCCTTTTCGCAACAAATCAATTTCTACTAAATTGGTGCGAGTTTCTAACACCTGTTCGCGTTTTTTTAAATACTTCTGTCTTCCTTTTCCCGCACGTTTATTACTAGGTGAAAGAATCTCAATTGTAGTTATTAACGCCTCTGTACCTACTTCTCTAACTTCTAAATAACCTTCTTTAATTGTCCAAGGTATTGGAACTCTAACTCTCACGGGTTCGGTAGTTGGTTCGGCTACTGCTACATTAGTTGTTGTAGAATCATTTGCAGTCTGCCGACTTCTGATAGTTACATCAGGAATGCCAACTTGTAATGAGTTTTCATCCATATCATATGTTCTAACTTCAACTGCAACCCGGTATTTAGGGCGTAGTTGAGGGGATAAAAATCTCGCAATTTCGCTAATTAACAAGTGATGTAATCCTGGAAATAGTTCGGGATGTTCTAAATATGGGTTCATTCCGGGAAATGGAGAAGACATTTTTTTAAGCTCTTTTAATATTTTTATTTGATGTAAGGTTTGTTATGCTACCAAAATCCTGGAAAGACGTAGCACTGCTACGTCTCTACATTATTAATTGGTTCTATTTCATATCGTAACCAAATAAGTTAACGTCAACTTCCCCTAATTCCAATTTATCTAAACCATATTCAGCCCATCTCCTCTCAACCATTGCCGCTACTTCTGCATCCGATTCCAACGGCGCACCCCATTCGTGTTCGGTTTCTGGAGGCATTTTGGTGGTTGCGTCAATTCCCATTCTTCCACCCAACCCTATTTTTTCGCTGGCAAAGTCTAAGGTATCAAAGGGGGTATCTGGCAAAATAAATACGTCTCGCGTTGGATCTACTTTGGAACTTATCGCCCATACAACTTGACGCGGATCGCGAATATTTATATCTTTATCTACGACTATGACAAATTTGGTGTAGGTAAACTGTGGTAACGCGCTCCAAAACGCCAAAGCTGCCCTTCGCGCTTGTCCGGGATATGCTTTATCTATGGATATTATCGCCGCTTTATAACTTAAGGCTTCCATTGGGAGGAAGAAATCGACGATTTCGGAAACCTGCTGTCGTAAAATCGGGGTGTATATGCGGTTTAATGCGATCGCCATCATGGCTTCTTCTTTGGGTGGACGACCGCTAAATGTAGTCAAATACACCGGGTTTTTGCGGTGGGTCATGCATTGAAAGCGGACTAATGGGGAATCTTCAACGCCGCCGTAGTAGCCCATATGGTCGCCAAAGGGCCCATCTGGCAGTACTTCCCCTGGGGTAATTGTTCCTTCTAAAACAAATTCTGAATCTGCGGGGACTTCTAAATCAACTGTTTTACATTTAGCTAAACTTACCCCGGAACCACCGTATAAACCCGCAAACAACCATTCGGATAAGTCTACCGGAATTGGTGTTGCTGCCGCCATAATTATCAACGGGTCAACACCTAACGCAATTGCTACTTCTAGTTTTTTGCCATTCTCAGCAGCTTTGCGTAGATGTCTGGCTCCACCGCGCACCGAGAGCCAGTGTACGGTCATGGTATTGTTAGATTGCAGTTGTAAGCGATACACGCCGACGTTTGGCGTTCCGGTTTCGCAATCTTTAGTAATTACCAAACCTAAAGTAATAATCTTGCCTGCATCACCGGGATAAGGGCGAATTAGCGGTAACTTATTTAAATCTAAATTATCACCTTGCACCACAACTTGTTGACAAGCAGGGAAAAAATCTCTTCCCGGTTTCGCTTTCACAACATCAAACAAAACCTTACCAAAATCGATCGCTTGAGAAATCTTTTTCGGTGGCTTTGGCTGTTGCAACATTGCCAACTTTTTCCCCAAACCTTCCAACTCCTGGGGATGTTCCATATTCATAGCCCAGCATATCCTTTCCACGGTTCCCATTAAGTTCACCGCTACTGGAAAATCAGCACCTTTGACATTTTCAAAAATCAAACCGGGACCACCGAGTTGCAGCATCCGATTAGAAATTTCGGCAATTTCCATGTCTGGGTCAACTTTAGCCGTAATTCGCTTTAATTGTCCCCTTTCTTCCAGAATTTTGATAAATCCCCGTAAGTCTCTTGCCATTGTGTATATAAAGATATTTGAAGCGTTATTTATATTATCAGCTAAGAGTGGGGAATTGGTAATTGGTAATTGGTAATGGGGAATTGGTAATGGGGAATTGGTAATGGGGAATTGGTAATGGGGAATGGGAAATTGGTAATTGGGAATGGGGAATTGGTAATGGGGGTGGTATATGGAAATTATTTGAGGTATTGTAATTTTTTAGTTTATTTTGGGAAGTATATAAATGTTGTTGCAATTGTAAGAAAATAGTTTGACAAGACCTGATTTTGAAGAGTTAAAAGTCTATCAGTTAGCTGAGAAGTTGGCTAATGAAATTTGGGATATTGTTCAAGCATGGAATCAATTTGAAAAAGATACAATGGGTAAACAAATAGTTCGTTCGGCTGATAGTGTCTGCGCGAATATCGCAGAAGGAAGAGGACGCTTTAATTACCAAGATAATCGCCGATTTATTAGAATAGCTAGAGGTTCTTTATATGAAACTATATGTTTTTTAAGGTTAGCTTATATAAGAAAGCTTATAAGCAAAGAACAAGCAACTAAACTAAAACCAATAATTGACGAACTATCACCCAAACTCAATGCGTACCTTAAATCAATAGGCAATAGCAAATAGTTTACTCCCCATTACCCATCCCCCATCCCCCATCCCCCATTACCAATTCCCCATTCCCCATTCCCCATTCCCATTCCCATTCCCATTCCCATTCCCCATCCCCCATTCCCCATTCCCAATTCCCAATTACCAATTACCAATTACCAATTCCCAATTACCAATTCCCAATTACCCATTACCAATTTACGGTGTCAATTCCTTAATTCTTGATAGCGCATCATTATAATTATCCTTTTCACCTGTTTCTAGAAAAATATCTGCTGCTGCTTGAAAATCTTCGATCGCTTCGGGTACTTTTGCTAAATCTGTACGCAGTAAACCTCGATTGTAATAAGCTTGAGCATATTCTGGATTGAGTTCAATTGCTTTGGAATAATCTTCCATTGCTTGCTTTAAGTTACCTAATTCTAAATGAGCGTTACCGCGATTGTTATATGCTGTTGGTTGAGTGGAATCTAGTTTAATTGCTTGATCGTAATTTTCCATTGCTCCTGCTATGTCTTTCATTTTGAAGCGATATAAACCCCGGTGAATGTAAGCTTTAGCATTATCGGTATTCATTTCTATAGCCTTTTCATAGTCTTCATAAGCCTGTTTGGGATATCCTAAATCGTCGTAAACGTCTGCACGGGCAATATAAGCTTCAATGTATTTAGAATCTAGTTCAATTACTTTGGTAAAATCTTTTTTAGCGGCATTTTTTTGGTTGAGTGTGTCGTAAGTTTTGCCACGTTCGTAATAGGCTTCTGCATATTTGGGATTAATTTTTATTGCTTTATCAAAATCCTTAATTGCTTCGAGTTTCTCTGCTGTTTCGCGGTTAATTATTCCTCTTTGAAGGTAAGCTGGCGCAAATTTGGGATTAATGGCGATCGCTTGATTTAAATCGGCGATCGCGTTACGGTTTTCTTTGATTTCGTAACGAGCAAGTCCTCTACCATAATAAGCGTTTGCGAATTCAGGATTGAGTTTAATTGCTTGATTGTAATCTATTATTGCACCGTTAAATTCTCCGGTAAAATAAAGGCTAAATGCTCTATCATAATAAGCGTTAGCATCTTTGGGATTGTTCCTAATTGCAGCACTGGAATCTTGCTGGGATTTTTCGTAGTCTCCTAAACGATAATAAGCGTCTCCCCGCGAGTTATAAGCTGATGAATATTCTGGATTTATACTAATTGCTTGAGAAAATTTTTGGATAGCCGATTTATATTCTGCTTTCTCGTAATATCCGATTCCTTGTTTGTATAGTTGTGCAGCGTAATTTAAGTTTCTTGGTAGGAAGAAAAACAAACCTATTCCACTCAGTAATACAAGGCTACCTATTCCGAGGGTTAATTTAGGATTTTTGGATAATTGCTGTTTTAATTGTTGAGATACTGGATTTAACTGCGCTTGACCAATTACTTTTAAATCATTCAATACTTCTTTCGCTGATTGATAGCGATTTTGGTAATTTAAATGCACCATTTTATCAATAATCTTGACCAAATTTGGGTTGATTTTATAGCGCCGAGGATGCCAAATTATTTTTTCTACGGCGGCATTTTTCTGATTTTTTTGTGCAGTTATTTGACTGGCTGCTAAACCTGTTAACGCTTCGATGGCAATTATTCCCAAAGCGTAAATATCGCTGTTAAATTGGGGATTAGTATATATTTGTTCTATAGGCATATATTCCGAGGAACCAACGACGTTAGAAACGGCTTCTTGTGGCGCACCAAAGTCGGTTAAAACTATTTTTCCGTCCGATCGACGAATAATATTTGCTGGCTTAATATTGCGATGAATTATACCACGACTATGTATTAATAGTAAAATTTCTAATACTTCTAATAATAGATTAATTACTTGTTCAGAATTTAGGGTTTGTCCTGGAAGTATTTCTTTATTTAAAGGATTACCTGTAATATATTTTCTAACTAAATAAAAGTTTTTATTCTCTTCAAAAAAACTGATTAATGTATGAATTCTATCGTCTTGTTTCGATAGATTTTCTAAGGGTTCTACTTCCGTCTCTAATACGTTATAAGATATTTTTAACAGCTTGGGGTCTTTGCTCGGTGGTAGAAATTGCTTGACTACATATCGCTCACCACTAGATTCGCAGGTATCTTCACCTAGATAACTTCTTGTTCCCAAGCTACCGCTAAGTAACTCAATTATTCGATAGCGTTCAACCGTAATATTATTCATGATAGATGACCAAAGTTGTATCAACAGCTTTGCCATATTAAAGTAAGCAACTTAATTAAAGAAAGCAAACTGCACTTCATTCTTAAACATATAATTACAAAGCTACTGTATATAAAAAATAATTATACATAGTAATTTACTGACAATTATATTGATGATTATTGAAAAATATTGCGAACGATTAATCTTAGCTAAACTTGAATAAAAGCGTTAATTGACTTATTTAATGTAAAAGTATTAATACACATTATTTGCAGTTTCCATAGATGATAAAAAAAGCAAATTTTTGTATATTTACTGACTTGGTGATGTAAAATTCCTAAATTTTTTTTTCCTAGATGTGGTGGTAGCAGAATTAAAAAGCCAAAATAGAATATGGGGACTTTGTTAAATGACATCTTACACGGAGCGTGCGATCGGTGGTATTACAGACTGAAAAGGACATCTACGAAGCGAAGACTCAGGAAATTGCCAAGCAGTTGTTGAGCGCAACCGGGGAAAATCGTTCTTTATTCTCGGCTTTGCGCGACCAGATGCGTCCCGATGATAAGTTATTAGCATGGGCGATGAGCAATCCTGGTTTACGGGTACAGTTATTCCGGTTTATCGATACTCTCCCAGCTTTGAGGAGTAATGCGGAAATTGCCGCGCATTTACAAGAATATCTCGGTGATGAGTCGGTAGAGTTACCTGCGGCGTTGAAGGGGATGCTAAACTTTGCAAATCCCGATTCTGTACCGGGGAAAGTTGCTGCTACAACGGTTTCTAAAAGTGTGGAAACTTTAGCTCATCGATATATTGCTGGGGAAAGTATCAAGCAAGCTTTAAAAAGTATTGAAAGACTGCGTAAAGAGAAGATGGCTTTCACCGTGGATTTATTGGGTGAAGCGGTGATTACGGAAGTGGAAGCGGAGTCTTATTTACAAAGATATACGGATTTGATGGCAGAATTAGCGACAGCTTCCAAAAGTTGGAAGAATGTAGCGTTAATCGATCAAGCTGACGGGGAAGCGTTACCAAAGGTTCAAGTTTCGGTAAAGTTGACGGCTTTTTATTCGCAGTTTGATCCGTTAGACGATAAAGGTAGTGAAGCTAAGGTAACTTCTCACATTCGGACTTTGTTGCGTCGTGCTGCTGAGTTGGGTGTTGCTATCCACTTCGACATGGAGCAGTATATTTACAAAGATCTTACCTTGAATATCTTGAAAAAGCTGTTGATGGAAGAAGAGTTTAAACAGCGTACAGATATTGGGATGACGATTCAAGCTTATTTGCGAGATAGTCAAGAAGACGCGAAAAATTTGATTGAATGGGCGAAACAGCGTGGTAATCCCATTACAATTCGGTTAGTAAAAGGTGCTTATTGGGATCAAGAAACCATTACAGCAGAACAAAAACATTGGCAGCAACCAGTTTACAACGATAAAGCCGCGACAGATATTAACTTTGAGAAAATCACTCAATTATTGTTAGAAAATCATCAATATATATATGCTGCCATAGGAAGTCATAATGTACGATCGCAAGCAAGAGCGATCGCCATTGCTCAAAGTTTGAATGTACCTCAGCGCAATTTTGAAATGCAAGTCCTTTACGGTATGGGGGATAAAATTGCTAGAGCTTTGGTTGAGCAAGGTTACAGAGTCCGCGTTTATTGTCCCTACGGCGAGTTATTACCGGGAATGTCCTATTTAATCCGCCGTTTGTTGGAGAATACTGCCAATTCTTCGTTTATTCGGCAGGATATGGAAAATCGTCCCGTTGAAGAATTAATTTCCCCCCCAACTGTTAAAGATAAAGTCGAAAATTCTTCCCCCACTCCCCCACTCCCCCCCTCCTCTTTCCATCCATCTGCTGACAGCGATTATGCGATGGAAGAATTAAGGCTCAAATCTCAAACTGCTTTTGAAAGCGTTAAAACACAGCTTGGGAAAACTTATTTACCTTTAATTAATGGGGAATACGTAGAAACTGAGGAAAAAGTTGATTCGGTTAACCCTTCTAATTTTTCTCAGGTAGTTGGGAAAGTTGGTTTAATTAACGTCGAACAAGCTGAAACCGCGATGCAAGCGGCGAAAACAGCTTTTAAAACTTGGCGTAAAACCTCCGCAAAACAACGCGCTGACATCATCCGTAAAGCCGGAGATATCATGGAACAGCGTCGCGCTGAACTATCAGCTTGGATTGTTTTAGAAGTTGGTAAACCCGTGCGGGAAGCGGATGCAGAGGTGAGTGAAGCGATAGATTTCTGTCACTACTACGCTGCGGAAATGGAACGGTTAGACCAAGGTTACAATTATGACGTAGCTGGGGAAAATAATCGTTATATTTACCAACCACGGGGGATTGCGGTAGTAATTTCACCTTGGAACTTCCCATTTGCGATCGCAACGGGTATGACTGTCGCAGCTTTGGTAACTGGTAACTGCACTTTGCTCAAACCAGCGGAAACTTCTGCGGTAATTGCGGCGAAAATCACGGAAGTTTTGATCGAAGCGGGAATACCAAAGGGTGTGTTTCAATATGTCCCCGGTAAGGGTTCGGTTGTCGGCTCTTATTTAGTAGACCACATCGAAACTCACGTCATCGCTTTTACAGGTTCTCAAGAAGTTGGCTGTAAAATTTACGCAGATGCAGCAGTTCTAAAACCCGGTCAAAAGCATATGAAGCGGGTAATTGCCGAGATGGGAGGCAAGAATGGAATAATCGTTGACGAAAGTGCAGATTTAGACCAAGCGGTTGTCGGTGCCGTACAGTCAGCATTCGGTTACAGCGGACAAAAATGTTCTGCTTGTTCGCGGGTAATAGTTGTAGAAACCGTTTACGATACTTTTATTAACAGGTTTGTAGAAGCCACCAAATCCCTGAATATTGGAGAAACCGAATTACCACAGACTCAAGTAGGGCCTGTAATTGATGAGAAATCTCAATCTAGAATCCGCGAGTATATCGAAAAAGGTAAAGCAGAAGCCGAAGTTGCACTAGAAATGTCTGCACCCGAAAACGGTTATTTTATCGGCCCCGTAATATTTGGTAACGTACCGGCAAATGGGATAATAGCTCAACAGGAAATTTTTGGTCCGGTAGTAGCAGTAATTAAGGTAAAAGATTTTCAGGAAGCCTTAAAAGTTGCCAACGGTACCAACTACGCTTTAACCGGGGGACTTTATTCTCGAACACCTTCCCATATCCAACAAGCTCAAGAAGAATTTGAAGTGGGTAACTTATATATAAATCGTACCATCACCGGCGCGATCGTATCCCGTCAACCCTTCGGTGGATTCAAACTTTCCGGAGTCGGTTCAAAAGCCGGAGGTCCCGATTATCTCCTACAATTTTTAGAACCCCGTACCATAACCGAAAACATTCAGCGTCAAGGTTTTGCTCCGATTGAGGGAGCGGAATAAAAAGTTAGGAGTTAGGAGTTAGGAGTTAAGAATGGGTAATGGGGGATTGGTAATAGGTAATAGGGATAGGGAAAATAGAATTCCTAACTTTTAACTCCTCACTCCTCACTCCTCACTCCTCACTCCTAACTCATAACTCCTAACTCTAAAATAAATCCCGGTAATACCTCTTCTCCAAATAAACTTGGAGGAGAGTTTAATATTTCTACAGCTTGTTCTTGACGATAAATTTCTACCTGACGATTTCGTTTAAGCAGCCAGCCTAATTTTACACCCGCAGCCATATACTCTTGCATTTTTTCTTGAATATCGCTCAAGCTATCGGATGGTGACATCAACTCTAATACAAAATCTGGAGCAATCGGAGGAAACTTTTCTTGCTGTTGTTCGCTAAGTGAATTCCACCGTTCTAACTGTATCCAAGATACATCCGGAGAGCGATCGCAACCGTTGGGAAGTTTAAAGCAGGTAGAAGAATCAAATACTTTACCGAGTTTAGTTTTGCGGTTCCAAATTACAAATTCTGCATTTATTTCTGAATTACAGCTTCCGGTTTCTCCTCCCGTTGGTGACATTACAATTAATTCTCCCCATTGATTGCGTTCTAATTTAATATCGGGATTATCCCGGCATAATTGATAAAATTGGTCGTCTGTAAGGTTCACGACGTTGTTAAAATTGATGGTGATAGCAGTCATCACTGCGGGTACCTCATAAATTAATAGGTTTCTAATTTTTGCAAAGACAAGAAACGATTGCGCTACTACTAAACATGATATAAGACACAAAGAGGTATGAAGATAATTTAATGAGTGAAATAACTATAAAAGTTGTTGATTGGGAAGAGTATCCGGTAATTGAGATTATTAGAAGAAGGGTTTTTCAAGACGAACAGAAAGTAGAGGTAGAATTAGATTTTGACGGTAAAGATAAATTTTGTCCGCAGTTGATTGCTTATTTAGATAATGCTGTAGTTGGTACTGCGAGAATTCGATATTTAGATCATAAAACGGCGAAAATTGAAAGATTAGCGGTTTTATCTTATGCGAGAGGGAATGGTATTGGTAAGAAAATTATGCAAAAAGCTTTGGAAGTAATAGCGAGTGAAAATATATCCGAAGTTACAATCAACGCTCAAGAATATATTAAAGGATTACATCAGCAATTAGGCTTTGAACAAGTTGGAGACGTTTTTCAAGAAGCCGGAATTCCTCATGTAAAAATGGTGAAGAGAGTTAGGAGTTAGGAGTTAGGAGTTAGGAGTTAGGAGTTAGGAGTTATAAGATTTTAATAACGGATGGTTTTATTTTAATAAGGGATGCTTTTTTAGATTGAGAATTGAGAAGAAAAAACTTAGAGAAGTTAAGAATTATCTTCCTCTTATCTTCCCATACCCAACGCCCAATGCCCAATGCCCATTTCCTATGAATTTGCTGATTCTTACAACAATCTGGTTACTCAGTGCAATTTGCGATCGCGTTTGGTTTTTCTTGGATAAATCTGTTCCGTCTTGGGACCAAGCGGATTATCTAACTGGTAGTTTAAATTATTTACAGGCTTTACAAACTCCTGATTTATTCAATGGGGAATGGTGGCAAAGTTTATGGTTGTTGTCTTCAAAAATACCGCCTTTTACTTACATCCTTACGGCTCTTGTTCAAAATGTTTACGGCAAGGGCTATGATGAAACAACGTTAGTAATGCTAGCTTTTAGCGCTGTTTTAATCTTATCAGTATACGGTTTAGGCAAAATATTATTTAATAATACTGTGGGATTGTGGGCAGCAGCGCTGTGTCAAGTAATGCCGGGATTATATATATATCGTCTGGAATTTCTCTTAGATTATCCCCTTGCAGCAGTCGTTACTTTAAGCTTTTTTTGTCTCACCAGATGGTTTTTCGCTGGATACAAACACGCAACCTTTAGAAAACATAAAAGTAATCAAAATACTTCACCCCCTCTTCTCTACGCGATAACTTTCGGTTTATCCTTCGGATTAGCGTTAATGGTAAAGCAAACAGCGCTATTTTTTCTGATCATACCAATAATTTGGGTTGTAATTGCAACAATACGTCAAGGTTTATGGGGAAGATTGTTACAACTAATAGGTGCTTTTTGCTTATCTACATTAGTATTTGGTTGGTGGTATCGTACCAATTGGTTACTGATTTTAACTTCCGGAAAACGAGCTACAATAGATTCTGCCATTGCTGAAGGTGAAGCACCTCTAAATACCTTAAAAGCTTGGACTTTTTACTGGCAACAATTACCTTTTCAAGTATCTTTACCTTTATTACTAATTCCCATCTTTGCATTATTTCTTTATTGGGGTAAAGCAGAAGCAATTAACAGTACTTTAGATAAACGTAATTTAATAATTTCCGCACCCAATTCTTTGAAATGGTTAGCAATCTTCTTAATTGGGGGTTATTTCTTTTCGAGTCTAAACCCTAATAAAGATTCTCGTTATGTGTTGCCGTATTTACCAGTTTTATCGATATTTTTAGCCTACGGTTTAACTCGTTTTCAGGGAATTATCGGTAAAAGAATTCGTTGGGGTACTTTTGGTTTGTCCATATTTTTAATGTTACTTAATCTATTCCCAATCGGTGGAATTCCGGGAAATTGGCTGACAAAAGCTCTCAGTGAACGAGCGCAACATCATCCTTACCTCGGACAGAAATTTCCTCATTCCCAAGTAATTAATCAAATTATTAAAACCGAACCATATTTGTATTCAACATTAGGAGTATTACCTTCAACCTCGGAAATTAACCAGCATAATTTAAACTATTACGGAGCGTTGAAAAATTTCCAAGTATACGGACGACAGGTAGGAACTCGAAAAAGTTTTGTAGAGAAAGATGCACGTTCAATATCTTGGTTTTTAACTAAAACTGAAAATCAAGGTTCTGTACCAGAGACACAAGCTAAAATTACAAATATTGTCGAACAAAGTGGTAATTTCAAGTTAAATAAATCTTGGAATTTACCCGATCGCAGTATTCTTAAACTTTATCATCAACAAAATCCGCCCGTTGTTGTGGAGATAAAGGGAGATGGGGGGACAAAGAGAAATAATATTAGTTTAGAAAAAGTTGAGGTACCGGAAATTGCACCACCGGGAATTCCGGTTCCAGTAACTTATATTTGGAAGGGTGATTGGGAAGAATTAAAGAATGGTTTGCTGTTATTAACTTGGAAAAATTCCCAAAATTCAAAATGGATACACGACCACGGAATTGCTTTAGGAAAATTAGATCCTAATGGTATTAAACCTATTGGTGAATACCAGATTACAGAAAGAATGGCAATGTTACCACCCGCTGATATTCAGAATGGAAATTACACCTTAGAAGCAACCTATCTGAATAAATTAACCGGAGAAACTTATGCGATCAAACTTCCTAAAGTAACCTTACAAATCGATTCTCAAGCAACACCAATCACCGCACCAGAATTAGATTTACCTACACAATTACGTACCTTAGCAGCAAATTTACCCCAAGGAATCAAAGCATTAAATAAAGTCTTTGATGAAATCGGACGCATCAATCAATACGACCCAAAACAAGATTATCTAGTACATATACGCAAAACATTAGAATACCGCTTACAGCAAGAACAAAACCTCAATTACGCTTATAGCATCGCACTGACAAACATATTGCAGCGAAAAACCGAAATGGCGATCGCATCTTTGCAAAAAGTAACTCAATTAGACCCAAACAACCCCTACGCTTGGGCTTACCTAGCGTTCGTACAACTTTACGACTTCCAAGGTGCAGCAGCCGAAAAATCCCTACAGCCAGCCTTAGCAAAGTTACCAGATGTTACAGAAATTCAAGCCTTATCGGCAGTAGCTGCACTACAGCAAGGTAAATTAATTAAAGTCTGGCAAGTTGTGAATAGATTATTGTAGGGTGTGTTACGGCACGAGCAAATACTAAGCTGCTACGCATTTAATTTGTATAGTACTAGCGAGCAAGATGCATGTCCTTACGGACACGCTGCGCTACCGCACTACAACCTTTTCAAATTTTCGCATTATCCAATTTAGCTGCACATCAGCTTACTTGAGGTGATTGATTAAATAATGCCGTAACGCACCATCCGAATATTGCTAAATTATAAAGTATAGTAACTCAAAATCTGATAAACCTCATCTACCGCATTATCTCTACTAAATTGAAATTCCCTCGGTAAATCATCCCCGGAAATCCAAACTTTAATTTCAGCATCTAAATCTATCGTACCAGCACTTTCCTTACTAAAATATTTAATCGACTTATAAGGAATCGTTAAATACTCAGTTTTCTTACCCGTCATTCCTTGTTTATCAATTAAAATAATTCTTTTATTTGTAAAAACTACCAAATCTCTGATTAATTTGAAGGCTTTATGTACTTTTTCTCCTTCAATCATCATTAAAGCAAGTTCCCTTTCTAATTTATCAGGATTTATCTCCGATGCATTACCCATCATTCCGCTAAAAATTCCCATATTGTTACCTGTATTAGACAATAAATTTGATTGATTCTAACTTATAAAATAGTAAACCCGGCGATTGGAAATCGCGGCTACACAAGCAAAACCTGCCTCCGCAGGTTTCAAAAATATTAATTTAATTAGTCCACGCAGGTGGTGAGTCTAGTTGGGGGTATCGGTTTCCGTCCCCCAAACTAGCAAACCCGGAGGGACTTCGCCTGTATAGCAACGGTGACAAAGCGCCAGATTTTTATACATAACAATTCACTTCGTCTGAAAAATATTCTGTACCATCTTTTTATCCGTATTTGCTGCGGCTTTATC
This sequence comes from Rivularia sp. UHCC 0363, assembly GCF_034931125.1. Lineage (NCBI taxonomy): Bacteria > Bacillati > Cyanobacteriota > Cyanophyceae > Nostocales > Rivulariaceae > Rivularia > Rivularia sp. UHCC 0363. Next base: position 20,486 of record NZ_JAYGHM010000057.1, read on the forward strand.
CAATTCTGCAATCTCTCCAGCATCCAATTCCCAACCCAAAGCCCCAATATTCTGCCGTGCTTGTTCCGCATTCTTAGCGCCAGGAATCGGAATTGTACCTTTACAAATACACCAATTAATAGCAACCTGGGACATAGTTTTATTCCTAAATTCCGCTACTTCTCGTAAGCATTCCAATAGCGATTTTGTCCCAGGAATTAATTGTTTAAATAGAAAATTTCTAATACCCTTGGGATAATTACTTTTATCTGTATATTTGCCCGTCAAAATTCCCAAACATAAAGGACTATAAGCAATTAACTTGATTCCTAATTCATCGCAAACTTCTTTAACTCCCAACTCAGTAACGGGATAAGTTGATAATAATGAATACTGTACCTGTAAAGTTGCGATCGCTATACCTCTTTCTGCAAACTTTTTATGTACCTTCCTCAATCTTTTAGAGCCATAATTCGATAAACCCACCCCCTTCACCAAACCTTGCTCGTATAAATCTCCCAGCCCATCTAATAAAGCCCATTCTTGCCAAGGAAAATAGTTAGCCGTTGACCAGTGCATCTGTACTAAATCAATATTTCTACCCAAACGTTTTGCAGAAGCTTTACCAGCAGACACCATCGCACCCCGAGTTAATCTCCAAGGATAAGCAGCAAGTTTAGTTGCAATGCAGATATCGTCTTTATTTACACCGTCATATTCCTGAGTAAAACGTCCTAAAAGCTTCTCACTTTGTCCATTTAACTTTCCCGTACCGTAGGAATCCCCAGTATCAAATAAAGTTACACCGTTGTTTACACAAAGGTTAAATACCTGCTGCAAATCATCATCCATGCTGCGATCGTATCCCCAAAGTAGCTTATTACCCCATGCCCAAGTTCCGCAACCCATTTGAGGAAAGATTTGGTTATGCATCTTTTAATTAATTGTAGATGTCCTAACCTTATTATTGATTAAAAGAGTAACTTACTCATACTATTACAACTTCAATTTTATCCTCTGGAACAAATTCACCTCTATCTTGTAAAACTTCAATATAAAGCGATATTGCTTCTTCAATATTCGTTAAAGCTTCTTCACGAGTTTTACCTTGACTAATACAGCCAGGTAAACTCGGAACTTCAACAACAAAATAACCATCTTCACCACGATAAAGTAATACTTTACGTTTTGATTTTATTTGAGATTTTGTCATATTGATTCTTTTATATTTTGCATCACAGAATTATAACTCAAATAAAATTGCTATTTAGTAATTTTAAGTTACTATAACTATTAATAAAACGAATCAAATATCTGTCTATCAGCAACTTCACTATTTGGTAAAATTACCTGTTGCAAAGTATTGCCAGCCAAATCCTTAGTCCGGCTTCCCTCTCCTTAATAAGGCCACTGCGTTGCGCGGGTTTCCCGCGTTGTAGCAAGTGGCGTGGTGAGGTCTTATCTTATATTTAATTACGCCTATCTACTTAAATAAAATTTCATTAATACTTTATATTTCTCTTCAAACTCCTTTTATCATTATTTTGCCAAATAAAATCAAGCTGATTGATTAAATTAACCAATCAAAAACATTTAATTGTCATGATTAATACATACAGGACTTATACTAAACACGGCACTATAAACGATTAAATACGTCAATCATCCTAACGTGATATTTTGCTTCATCTAATGGAGTAAATTAACTCTTGTAGAGTAAGCAGACATACCTGTAGACTAATGAAAAATCAATTTGAAACTCAAAGTTTACAAGTCCGCGCCAGACTAGTTAACTTATTCAGAAAGCTAAATTCGCTAAATCTCGCAACTTATCGGCTACTCAAGCGTTGTCTTCCACTTGTATTTGTAATATCATTTTCCACGGTGTTGCTGCTTGATAATTTACAATCGGCGATCGCGCAATTTCCCCCAGCAGCGACAATAATTCAACCCGATATAGTTGAACCGGAAATATTGCAGCCCCGACAGCTACCCCGTCAAGAAATTCGCGGGGTATGGATGAGTACCAATGATTTTAATGTTCTCAAAACTCACTCTGGAACAAAAGATGCTGTTACTCAACTGCGACGTTTGAATTTCAACACTATTTATCCTGTTGTATGGAATTCTGGATATACTAAGTTTCCTAGTATTACAGCAAAACGTGCTGGTATTCCCTTTTTCTTCAAAGGTGCAGACGGACAGGATATGCTTGCAGACTTGACTAGTCAAGCTCACCGTCAGGGTTTGTTAGTAATTCCCTGGTTTGAATTCGGGTTTATGGTTCCCGAAACTTCGGAATTAGCTTTAAATTACCCCCAATGGTTGACCCAGAAACTTGACGGAAGTCAAACTTCTAATAGTGCTGCTGGTGAAGTTGCATGGTTAAATCCTTTTCATCCTCAAGTACAGCAATTTATTCAAAATTTGGTTTTAGAAGTCGTCAGTCAATATGATGTTGATGGCATTCAGTTCGACGACCACATGAGTTTACCACGGGAATTCGGTTTCGACCCGTACACCATTAGTTTGTATACTCAAGAAACCCAAAAGCCAGCCCCAAACAATCCCGCAGACCAAGCATGGATAAAATGGCGTGCGGATAAAATTACCGCGTTTATGGTACAACTTAATCAAGCGGTAAAAGCCAGAAAACCCTATGCAATTTTTTCCGTATCTCCCAATTATTACGACCACGCTTATAAATTTCATCTCCAAGATTGGCTCAACTGGGTGCGTTTAAGTATTGTAGACGAATTAGTGATGCAAGTTTATGATACCAATTTAGCAAATTTTACTAACAAAATTAACCGCCCAGAAATTCTTGAAACCAAACAATATATACCTACAGCTATTGGTATCATGGCAGGTTTGCGAAACCGTCCGGTTTCAATACAGCAAATTAAATCTCAAGTGCGATCGGCACAGCAAAACGATTTAGGTGTAACTTTCTTCTATTACGAAAGTCTATGGAATAATGCTCAAGAAAACGTCGAATTGCGACAAGCTGGCTTCCAAACTTTATTTCCCCGTTTTGCCCGTCGTTCCCGAATCTAACCAATATTAATAATGTAGTCTTTATTTTTATTGATTATTGATTACTAAGTAAGTGGGTCAAATTAAATATAAAACCTTACCCTTAGTCCGGCTTCCCTCTCCTTAATAAGGAGAGGGATTGAGAAGCCACTGCGTTGCGCGGGTTTCCCGCGTTGTAGCAAGTGGCGTGGTGAGGTCTTATCTTATATTTAATTACGTCTATCTACTTAATCATTGATTTATTTTCTTCCCTAAACAGTTCTACCAAACCAATAGTGCCAACAAAAAAAGTATAAACACCATATTTATACCAAATCCTATCTTTAGAACCGGCTGTAAAAGCTGCAACGATCGCTTCAATTAAATGTACAGCAACAGCAACACGTTCAACCCAAAAAATGGGGCTAATAATATTAGGAATTTGCAATTGATTTTTTAAAGCATAAATATGACCTAATTCTAATCCTATAGCTCCGATCATCAGAACTGTAGATATAATTTTAATTGCAAATAATTTCTTCATCAGCTTCCATCAATTGAGTACCGAACTATTTATAATAAAACCTCGGAGTTCCCCCCAAGGCTTTAGCTAATCAAAAATACTAATATCTACTACTTAACCATAGCATTCACTTCTTTCTCTATACTGGTAGCTTGATAAGCTTTCTCCAATCGCATAATTTGCTTGGCTTGGGCTGAAAATGCGTTTTTATCCAGCCAGTTAGCAATCAATGCATCGGTTGAAAATAAACCCGCACCATTAATAGCGAAAAACACAAAACAAGCTGCGTAAATTGCTGATAATTCTAGGTAAGGAATATTCAAGCCAGCAACTAATACGTGATGATACATAGCAACGCACATCGTTGAAAATAAACCTACAGCCGCAGGACGAGTCAATAAACCAAGTATCAACAACGACGAACCGATTAACTCTGTAAAAGCTGCTACATAGCTAAAAAATATCGGGAAAGGTAAACCAATCACCTGAACGTAAGCTTCGGCAAAGCTTTCGATATTTCCCAGCTTATCTAAACCATTGTGAATCATCATGACTCCAACAACAGCCCGCAACACAGCCCATCCTGTCTGCGATAAAAAATTAGGACTAACGTTAGGTGTAAAAACCCCTGTTACTAACGCTTTATTATTCATATGTCAATTCTTGAGAGAAACAAATTTACTATGTTTATATTAACAATCTTAACAAATCAGTTAAGTTATGTAAATATATCTCATTCTCAAGGATTGCTAGATAGAAACAAGCAGCATTTAAACCTATATCTACAGGCTTAGACGAGTTGACCCGATTAGGCACAAAATGAGAAAAAATGAAGTGAGTTTAAGTAAAAATTCATATCTTGCTGTGATTGTTGTTTATATAGAGTAAGAGAGTTTGATTTGCGATCGCGAACTCTGCATTATATTTTCTTGATTTGACTTCATCTCAATTTGAAGTAATATTACTGAAATAAATTACTTTTTTATTGTATAAAATAAAGCGGCGCTTGTTAAAATTAATTTTCAAAATAGATCGGCAAGGATGTAATACCACAAAGAAATCTTAAATATAAATACTTGTGGAATATATGGTTAGCAAATTATTGAAACTGTGTACTAAAAGCTTTTACGCGAAAAAAAATCTATTATTAATCTTTTTACTATCGCTAATTGCTACATTGCTCTTAAGTAATTTAACTCCCATAAACGCGCAATTACCCCGTCAGGAAATTCGCGGGGTTTGGATGACTACTAATGATTTTGATATTCTTAAGATCTTTCCCAACCCCTTGGGATTGCTTCGTTTCGCTATGTCGCTCCGGGACACGCTACGAAGAACGCTGCCCTATTCTCATCAACCATTATTATCGGCTTCGTTAATACTGAATAATTATTAAAGCTATATTATCAGAAACAAGCCTGTATCGTTAATAAAACAAGTTGTGAAAATGATTCGCTATTATTTTTAGCTGCTTTAAATTACTTGAAATTCAAATAGGATGAGCTATAAACCCATCCTAAATAGTTGGTAGGTTGGGTAGAGCGATCGCCAAACCCAACATCATGCTGGTTTTGTTGAGTTTCGTTCCTCAACACAACCTACACACCAAGCACCTCTTTCGCAGTTAGCTTCAATTCTGGGAATAATTTTGATTCAATTATTTCATCCCCCCTGTAAGCTTTTTTGATATATTCCGACTCATCATCTAACAAACAAACAGTTACGGTAGGCTGCTTGGGATTGCCAGTAAACTCCTTCCCCCCTAATCCTAAATAATCAAGTATCCAATATTCAGGTATCCCAATACCCGAATATTCGCCGTATTTTTTATAATAATCATCTCTCCAGTTTGTACTGACTACTTCTATAACTAAAGGTATGGATTTTGCGAGAGTAACTGTTGAATAATCATCCCAATAGGGTTCGTTGTCTAAATTATCTAAATTTAGCAGTAGTACATCTGGCAAATAAGCAGCTTCGCTAAACGCGGATTTTACTAAAGCTTTTGATGGAATGCCGTAAGGTAAATTAAGTCTTTTAAATTCTATTGTCAGGTTGCCACTAACTAGCGAAACAACGATTTCATGCTTTCCCCTCGGCTGTGCCATTTCTACTAACACCCCATCATGTAATTCCCATAGTCCTTCCGAGGGCTTTTGTTTGATAAACTCTTCAAATGTTAAATATCCAGCGATTGACTGAATGATTTTTGTTTGAGCCATTCAACTTTAAATTTTAGATTTTAGATTAGGACTTACGCCTTTCCTTACAATACATGAAATTCAAAATTGTAGGGTGCTGTGACGGTTACGAAAATTTATCAAGGTAACAAACAAATTTGAAATTACCGTCACGCACCTTCTTAGTTGGTAATGGTGCGTGACGGCATTATGTAAATTTCCTGTTGTACTCGATAATTTATTTTAGCCGTCACAGCACCCTACAAGAAGGGTTTGCTGAAAAAGTTTTTTTTTTGCAAAAGACTCATCTTAAAGGTAACAAACAAATTTGAAATTACCGTCACGCACCTTCTTAGTTGGTAATGGTGCGTGACGGCATTATGTAAATTTCCTGTTGTACTCGATAATTTATTTTAGCCGTGACAGCACCCTACAAGAAGGGTTTGCGGATAATGTTAAAACGCATACCAACCTGGCTCAAAGGATGTTAAATAACTACCTTCAGCAATAGTACCGTCCATCTTCCAAAGAGCATTTCCTCCAGTTGTATTATTGCGCCAGAAAATATCAGTTTTACCATCACCCGTATAATCTCCTAGGATAGGTTCCCAAGCTAAATCATTGGAAGGTAAAAATGCTTTAGTTGATATTTCTCCGCCATTCATTAACCAAGCTGTATTTTCACCAGTTTGATTGTTATGCCAGAAAATATCAGTTTTACCATCACCGTTGAAATCACCAATATTAGCTTTCCAAGCAGGAGTTAATTGGTCTAAAGCTGCTTCACTGAAAATAATATCGTTAAACAAAGTACCATTCATTTGCCAAACAGAATTTTCACCGCTATCTTGATTGCTCCAAAGAATATCGGTTCGAGAATCACCATTGAAATCACCAAAAGTAGGATTCCAAGAAGTCTCTAATGCCTGCATAGCATAACCGTTAGCCTTAGTACCATCCATCAACCAAGCAGCGTTTTCACCCGTTATTCGATTCCGCCAAAAGATATCGCTTTTACCATCATTATTAAAATCGGTAACGCTGTAGTCCCAAGTTAACTCGGTTGTAGGTAGAAAAGCCGCACTAGTAACATTTTTGCCATCCATTATCCAAGTGGCATTTTCACCAGTTTGGGTATTGCGCCAAAAAATATCACTTTTATTATCGCCGTTAAAATCGGCAATACTAAAAGCCCAACTGGAATCAATTTTTTGTACTGACTCTTCAGAAGATATATTGGCACCATCCATTTGCCAAATGACACTTTCTCCGGTACTTTTATTTCTCCAGAAAATATCAGTTTTGCTATCGTTATTAAAATCGGCGTAAGCAAAATCCCAAGATGTATCAACATCTTTGAGAAAAGTTGAATTTTCATTCACGCCATCCATTAACCAAATAGCCGTTTCACCAGTTTCAGGATTGCGCCAAAATTTATCTGTTTTACCGTCACCGTTAAAATCGACAACAACTGCTGGATCGCTAAATATAGAATTAGGATTGGGGTTTCTGGCAGCAGTTATATTGTCTGAATCGTTTTGCAGCGACTGCGAGGAACTCCCAGAATTCAAATTGAGACCGGAAGAGATACCGTCATCAAAAGTATTGTTTGAAATTAGAGTATGTTCTGTCGTTACGCTTGCGGATACACCGTCTAGATTTTTATTTGAAAACATAGTGTTTATTTATCACTAATATTTATCAGTTTTAACTGATTTTGATATTTTTTTATGTTAAGGACTAACATATAATTTTTTCCAAACTGTTGTTTATGATGGACATTTTTATTATCCTTTTATAAACAGTTATTTAAGATAAAAACAACTATCTATTAATCTAAATCTATCTAAATCTATCTAAATTATTTTATCTATATTTCCTTAGATAGAGGTGAGAATAGATTATTTAATTAAATAAAAAAGGAGCCGAACGGCTCCGATTACAAACTTAAAGTTTTACCTAAATTTCAACTTCTAGCTAACAACCCATTCACCAGGTAGTGTAGGTAAAGGTTCTTGAGTTACATCTGCACCGTTTACCCGCAAAATAGTGTTTTCACCAGTTTGGGTATTGCGTCCGAAAACGTCTGTATCGCCATCACCGTCATAATCGCCGATACTCAAATCCCACTCAGTGCCAAGTGATGGTAAGTTAATACCAGTAGCTTGAGCGCCATTCATGATCCAAGCGGCGTTTTGTCCGGTTGACTTATTGCGCCATAAAATGTCCATTTTCCCGTCAGCGTTGAAATCGCCGATATTTGATTCCCAACCAGAACCCAAAGTCGGTAAATCGGACTCTGTAGCATTCGAGCCATTCATCAACCAAATCTTAGTTTCACCAGTACTCTTGTTTTGCCACAGAATATCAGTGGTAAAGTTACCGTCGAAATCGGCTCTGGTATAATCCCAACCCGCGCCAAATGTCTGTAATGCAGCGGGTTCTGCACTCAAACCATTCATAAACCAAATGGCATTTTCACCTGTTTGCTCGTTGTGCCAGAACACATCGGTACTCAAATTGGGGTTGAACTCACCAACCTTAGAAGTCCAAGATGAATCTAGCTGCGGCAGAAAATCTGCACTAGTAACGTTGATACCATCCATTAACCAACCAGCATTTTCACCAGTACTTTTATTCCGCCATAATAAATCGGTTTTATTATCGCCATTGAAATCACCAATGCTGTAATCCCATCCAGTACCGAGGGTAGTTAAGGAAGATTCAGATACAACTTGAGCGCCATCCATCAACCACATGAGGTTTTCGCCGGAACTTTGATTGCGCCACATTAAATCGGTTTTACCATCACCATTGAAATCAGCGATTTTGTAATCCCATTCTGTACCCAAAGTTTGGACAGCAGCACCAGTAGGATTAGAACCATCCATCAACCAAATAGCATTTTCGCCTGTTTGGGTGTTACGCCAAAATTTGTCTTGTTTACCATCCCCATTAAAGTCGGCAATAACTGCTGGACTGCTAATATAAGGACTGGGGTTAGGGTTTTGTTGAGCATCAACCGATGATTGTGAAGAACCCGTCAAATTTAAGGTATTTAAATCAGTCTCTGGGGCAAAACTATTATTTTGGATTGTCGCAGATTGTAATGTACTTTTATCTTGTAAGGGATTTGTAGATTCCAGCATTGTTTTTATTTATTACCAGCTTTCATCTATCTTTTATCTTTGTTTTTACAAAGATTCTGTTAATTTAGAACATCTCCTATTTTTTTTAAATGTTGAATAAATGTTTTTTTCTGATAATTAGAAGTGCTAATTATTTTTTATAAAATTACAAGTGCTATTAGTAATGTTTAAAAAAGTTTTTCATAAACAATATTTCTTGCCCCTTTTCTCGTTTTTCTCGTTACAAGGCTCTGCCTTGTAATGCATTTGAAGAGGCTCTGCCTCTCGTCTGCTTTGAAGGCGGAGCCTTCTGTTAGGGGTTCCCAGCCGGAGGCTAGGAACCAGTAGTTATCAACCAGTTATGTTTTACTACTTTGATAAATTTTCCATTTTGAGAAAGGTATTTCAACTAAGTAGTAAGTAACCGTTGCTAATACAGTTGATAAAATCACGGTTGCTGTTAATCTGATATAAAACGCTTCTATGGGGATTTCTGAGGTGAAAATATCGTAAGTTCTGGCAATAATTGGCATATGCCAAATATAAATACCGTATGATAAATTACCAATTACTTCTAAGATTCTGATCGGATTGTTTAAAATAGTGCTGAATGATAACTTTTCATGATTGGTGAAATCATCATAAATATCCTTTTCAAACACAAATATAAAAAATGAAGTGATAACTGCTGTTAATGGTTGTAAAATTACAATTGTTGTTAATGTTCTCCAGCCACCGCTACGATTTGGTAAATTCCATAATTCTTGATGATACAAATGATATGCAGTAAAAAAATACAGTAGAAATAGCAGTATTACCGCAAAATATTTAGTTATTAGTGATTTTGTTCTCTGCAAATATGATTGGCGATCGCTTAAATGTTCATTTACTAAAAATCCGCAAATAAATAAATCGAGATTCCCAATCAAAGGGGTATACCAATATTTAAATGCATAGCCCATTTGTTGATTAATTTCTGTTTTGAAAGTTATCCAAATTAAGCTTCTCCAAATTAAGTTAGCGCAAATTATTACTAAGCCGATAATAAATACTTTTTTGCGTTTATTTAAAATATTTTGCATCAAACTATAAATAAACGGTACGAATAAATAAAACTGTACCTCCGTTGATAAAGACCAAAAAACATCGTTGAACTTTACAGCTTGTGAGCTAATATATGGATGATAAGTAAACGTACATATTCTTAATAGATAACCCCAATTAGAAAACTTGAGGACTTCTGGATAAACGAATATAGATAAAATTAGTACGGCAAAATAATAAAGCGGAAAAATCCTCAAGATCCGATTGCGCCAAAATCTGATAATTCCTGCTATATCGACTGTGTAGCGTTTCGTGTAAAAAGCTTTCCCCATCAAATAACCAGATAAAACAAAGAAAATCCACACCGCGATCGCACCGTGACTAAACATCAACCAGCTTAAATCAAACCCTTTGTAAATAATTGATTCTCTGGGGGGAGCGCAATGAATCGTGACTACCATTAAACAGGCAAAACCCCGTAAAGCCAGCAGTGCATCTAAACGATTAGAACTTTTGATATTTCGCTGCATTTATATTGTATAATTACTATTTAAATCATCATTTTCTATCTCTTGCTCGCAATGGTAGATATCAATCGCCCTTTACCCTTTTTGACTCGGATATTTCACCCAGATGAAATACCAAATATTTAAGTTCATTTCATAGTAAAACTGTTGCCATATTGGCAATAATATAGAAACGGGATATTTTGCAATGTCTCCATATCCCAATAATTTTTATTGAGAATTAAGTTAAGTATGCAAGCAGAATATCGGCAGCGACGGGAAGCATTAATGTCAAAGATTGGTAGCGCTACGGCAATTTTTCGCAGTGCGCCTATGGCTGTGATGCACAATGATGTAGAATATGCTTACCGTCAGGATAGCGATTTTTTCTATCTAACTGGGCTTGACGAAGCTGAAGCTGTAGCGGTTTTAGCTCCTCACCACGAAGAACACAAGTTTATCTTGTTCGTGCAGCCCAAGGATATTACTAAGGAAGTTTGGAGTGGTTATGTAACTGGGGTGGATGCAGCAAAAGAAATGTACGGGGCTGACGAAGCTTACCCCATCAATGAATTAAATGAAAAATTACCCCAATATTTACTAAACGCTGACAAAATTTATTATCGTTTAGGACAGGATAAATCTTTTAACGAAACCGTCCTTACCCATTATCAAAGTTTATTACGAACTTATCCTAAACGCGGTACAGGCCCCACAGCAATTCAAGATACCTGTACGATTTTACATGGAATGCGCTTAGTTAAAAGCGAGTCCGAATTGGAATTAATGCGAAAAGCTGCCGATATTGCCGTCGAAGCGCATAACTTAGCGTTAGAAATGGCTAAACCGGGAGTTTACGAATACGAAATCCAAGCAGAGATGGAGCGGATTTTTAGAAAACGTGGTGGGTTGGGGCCAGCATATCCTTCGATTGTGGCATCTGGTGCTAATTCCTGTATACTCCACTACATCGAAAATAACCGTCAAATGCAAGACGGAGATTTACTTTTAATTGACGCAGGCTGTTCCTATAATTATTACAACTCCGATATTACCCGCACGTTTCCCGTGGGTGGTAAATTTACCGCAGAGCAAAAAATATTATATGAATTAGTTTTGTCAGCACAAAAACAGGCGATCGCACAAATAAAGCCAGGAAATGCCTACAATTTAATTCACGATACCGCTTTACGAGTACTTGTAGAAGGAATGGTGGAATTAGGTATTCTCAAGGGTGAAGTTGATAAGTTAATCGAAGAAGAGAAATACAAACCTTATTATATGCATCGCACCGGACATTGGTTAGGCTTGGATGTTCACGATGTCGGAGTTTACCAGCATGGTAAAGATAATCCGTTAATTCTACAACCGGGACAAGTTTTGACTGTGGAACCCGGAATTTACATTGTACCTGGAGCTAAACCCGCAGAAGATCAACCGCAAGTCGATCAAAAATGGATGGGAATTGGCATTCGTATCGAAGATGATGTTTTAGTCACAGCTACAGGATGTGAGGTGTTAACGAAGGGAGTCAATAAGGAAATTGAGGATATGGAAAGATAATTAGAACAGTTAGTAACTTAGAATCCCGTTGGCTTTCAACCACGGGAGTACTCAAACACTGACCAACCGCTTTAAAATTTGTGCAACTGTATACAACCGACTTTATACTTTTGTATAAAGACAAGAAATATACAAGTAATACTGAACCGTTCCGGTGCAGCGGACTTGTTAGGCAACGCTTTAGTAGCGTACCTAGCGCAAGCATTGTCGGACGTTTCTATACAATCGCAAGCTACGTGTACAAAAAGCATCTTGCAATCATTCTTAGTAGGGACTCGCGGCAGGTTCTCCCGCACGGTTTGTCCAGATGTCATCTGGCAGCGATCGATCGCGGTGACAAACCCGATCAATGTCAGGATACGTAATTGTATCTACTGCCGCTCGGGTGCCGACTACCAAGCATCGTGTTGCGTTGGCGCTACGATTCTCTAGAAAGTGGCCTACCGGCACTCCTGCTTGAAACGTTGCGGCATCGCCAGGACGTAGTAAAGTTTCCCCATCTCCTTCGATGAGCGTGATCTCGCCTTCGAGGACATAGACCATTTCATCCTCAGCGCTATGCCAATGCTTGATGGACGAACGAGAACCGGGTTGCAAGACTTCGATGAACGCACCGAACTGGGTCAGCCCTCCTGCTTCGCTGATCCAGAGTGTAAGATTGGGTTCGTGCATGGCGCGAGAAGGGCTTTCCTCCACGACGAACCGATCAGGAGTGATAATAGTCATGTTGGCACCTCCAGGAATTTTGGGTTGATAGCTTTTCCATTTTGTATGGAACACGAATCGACGCAAGACTACTTATCTATGGTCATCCCCCTAGATCCAGAAGAGCCAAGACGATTGAAAATCTCACAACTTATCAAGCAAAAAATAACGGGGATATTCTTTTATTTTAGGGAATGGTTAGGAGTGAAGAGTTAAAAATTACCAAATTTCTGCCATATCCAAAGTAAACCCAAGTAAAACATCTTCCCCCGAAACGGTTTGAGGAGATTCAAGAATTTCAACTTCTTGATCGGGACGATAAATCTCCACCTGCTTCTGTTTGCGGTTAATTAACCACCCCAAACAAGCACCATTTTCCATATATTCCTTCATTTTGGCTCTGGTTTTTTCCAAGGTGTCGCTGGGGGACATTAACTCAACTACAAAATCGGGACATAGAGGAGCAAATCTTTCCTTTTCTTCCTCCGTTAAAGCATCCCATCGTTCCATTTTCACCCAAGAAGCATCCGGAGAACGTTCTGCACCATTAGGAAGTTTGAAACCACCAGAAGAATCGAAGGTTTTCCCCAGTTTATTCTTGCGACTCCAACCTCTTAACTGATAATTCAAATCGGAATTGCGATCGCTAGTAATACTTCCTGTTGGTGACATAATAATCAATTCTCCCGAAGCCGTGCGCTCAAATCTTAAATCTGGGTTGTTCTGACAAAGTTGGAAAAATTGTTCGTCAGTCAAGTTGATGTTATCAAGGTCTAATTCAAAGGCAGTATTCATATTATCAAATTAGGGATAGCGGATTCTTTTATTTTAAAGAATTGGGAATTGGGAATTGGGAATTGGGAATTGGGAATTGGGAATTGGTAATCGGTAATGGGTAAGTAGGTCGGCAGAAATAAACAAAACTATGTAACAGAATGTAAATTAGGTCTAAACTCTTACCCCTACTGCCTTGTCCTAATTACAATTTTCAAGGCGAACCTACTTAATTGGTAATCGGTAATTGGGGATTGGGAATTGGAGATTGGTAATACTTAAGAATTAGGAATGAGCAATGATAAGTAAAAAGTAGTGAGTTAAGAATTATTAATTCTTCTCCCCATCACCCATTACCCATCACCAATTACCCATCACCCATCACCCATCACCCATTACCAATTACCAATTACCCATTACCAATTACTTCGCAACTTACGAGTATTTTCAACTAAACTTACCGCAAATTTATCTAGACGCACGGATAGTTCTTCGTCTAAAAGTTTACCTTCCTTATCAAATACTTTCCAAGCTTGCCCGATCGCAATTTGTTCGGGAATTACCCAAGCGTGTACCCAACGCATGATGACGCGCAACTGGTTGAGGGAGTTATTATTGGACTGTCCTCCTAATATGCTTATGGCTCCGGTAACTTTATCGGACAATTCTTCAAAGCTCATCAGATCTAAGGCGTTTTTCAATACCCCACTTATTCCACCGTGGTATTCTGGTGTTGCTAAAATCAACCCGTCGGCTTGCTTGACGGTTTCTTGCAATCGCTTTACGTCTGGATATTCTGGATATTCGTCTCCTCCATCACAAAATGGTAAGTTCATCTTTCTCAAATCTAGTATTTCTACTTCTGCTCCCAAGGCTTCTACTCTTTGTACTGCTAAAGCTAAAGCTTGATGAGTATAGGACTCTGCCCTCAAGCTACCCGCAATTCCAACTATCTTGACCATAATTATTCTCTACCCTGTTAATACTGCTTGAATATAATTTTTGCTATAATTAACTTGAAGTCATAATGACTACGATTATTGTAGCGATTAATGACTTATTGTGTCAAATATTCCCCCGATTCAACGTAGTGAGATGTGAGGCAGTGGCTATATTAAAAAAATATGTAAAAATAGTGACTATTAATGGTGTTAATTGCCAAAGTTTGAAGTATGCATCCTGAAAAGTTAATAATGAGATGAAAAAAGGAGGAATGTATTTTTTGTAGAAGCTACACTTTTATTATTGAGAATAAAATTATTTGCATTCTTGAAAACTATAGCTATTGAAATTATTTGAGCCGTATGGGACAACAGATAAAGGGTAACTATGTATGATTAATTTTGAGAAAAAAGCGTTAACAAAATCAACCATCAAGTCAAAAGCCTTTGGTGGGTTGTTAGGAGCCAGTTTGATGTTGTCAGGTACTTTAGGAGGAATACCTGTTTTAGCTCAGCAAAAAGAAAAAGTTGAGCCTTTTAGCTATGGCAATTTGATTGAGAAAATTGACCAGGGTGAAGTGAAGCGAGTAGAGCTTGATGAAACCGAGCAGGTAGCTAGGGTATATTTGGCGGAGAAAGATGGTGATAAGCCAATAGAAGTCAAGCTACTAAAGGATAACCCGGAGTTAATTAAGAAACTTAAAGATAATAAAGTTGCTTTTGAGGAAGTTTCTTCGGAAAACAGCAGAGTGGCTGTAGGGTTATTGATGAACTTGATCTGGATTGTACCTTTAGTTGCTTTGATGCTGCTGTTTTTGCGTCGTACAACCAATGCTTCTTCTCAAGCGATGAATTTTGGTAAGTCTAAAGCTCGTTTTCAGGTAGAAGCAAAAACTGGAATTAAATTCGACGATGTAGCGGGGATTGAGGAAGCCAAAGAAGAACTTGGTGAAGTTGTAACTTTCCTCAAGCTACCAGAAAAATTTACGGCGATCGGTGCGCGTATTCCCAAAGGTGTATTATTGGTGGGACCTCCGGGTACGGGTAAAACCTTACTAGCAAAAGCAATTGCTGGGGAAGCGGGAGTTCCTTTCTTTAGTATTTCCGGTTCCGAGTTTGTGGAAATGTTTGTGGGTGTGGGTGCTTCTCGCGTCCGCGATTTATTCAAGAAAGCCAAAGAAAACGCTCCTTGTTTGATATTTATCGATGAAATCGATGCTGTAGGAAGACAACGTGGTGCGGGTATTGGTGGTGGTAATGACGAACGAGAGCAAACCTTGAACCAGCTACTTACGGAGATGGATGGTTTTGAAGGTAACAACGGCATCATTATTATTGCGGCAACAAACCGACCAGATGTACTGGATGCAGCGCTTTTACGTCCCGGACGATTTGACAGACAGGTGATTGTTGATGCACCAGACCGTAAAGGTCGTTTGGCGATTTTAACAGTTCACGCTCGCAATAAGAAAATAGATCCCTCAGTTTCTTTAGAAGTTGTAGCTCGTCGGACTCCTGGTTTTACGGGAGCAGATTTAGCGAACTTACTCAACGAAGCGGCAATTTTGACTGCTAGAAGACGTAAAGAAGCGATTACCCAGATAGAAGTTGATGATGCGATCGACAGGTTAACTATTGGCTTAACTCTTAATCCGCTGTTGGATAGTAAGAAGAAGCGGTTAATTGCTTATCACGAAGTCGGACACGCTTTACTTGCGACAGTTTTGAAATATGCAGACCCCTTGAATAAAGTGACGATTATTCCTCGTTCTGGTGGAGTTGGGGGATTTTCCCAGCAAACACCGAATGAAGAGATCATTGATAGCGGTCTTTATAGTAAAGCTTGGATGAAAGATAATATTACGATGACTTTGGGAGGAAGAGCATCGGAAGCCGAGGTCTTTGGAGAAAAAGAAATTACAGGTGGTGCTAGTAACGATTTGAAGATGGTAACGAGTTTAGCTCGCAAAATGGTCACGATGTACGGGATGTCCGATTTGGGATTAGTCGCGTTAGAAAGTCAGAATCGAGACGTATTTTTGGGTGGAGATTGGGGGAATCGTAACGAGTATTCCGAAGATATGGCGATCGCGATTGATAAGAAGGTACGAGAAATTGCTCTTTCCTGTTATCAAGAAGCGCGTAAAATCATGAGAGAAAACCGAGCGTTATTAGATCGATTGGTTGATATATTAATCGAACAAGAAACAATCGAAGGGGAACAGTTTCGTAAAATTGTGGCTGAATATACCCAGTTACCCGAAAGTCAAATGGCGTTAACTACATAGTACACAACTCAAATTAAACCTTAGTATCGGGTGCGTTATGGCTTTAGTCTAACGCACCTTTATTTATAGGAATTGGCTAAATTCGATCACTTGTGTGTACACCGTAGCCTTATCAAGGAGAGGGAAGCCGGAGGCAAGGTGAGGTTTTACATTTAATTTGATCCACTTACTTACTACCAAATAATTATTAAGTTCTAGGAATATTATCACTTTGGGCTGCGTACATTTGACGTAATACTAAACCAGGGTCTACGTATTCTCCTTTGTATCGAAGCACCCAATGTAAATGAGGTCCTGTAGTTCTTCCGGTCATTCCGATTCTACCGATTCTGCTTCCGGATGGTATTTGTTGACCTTTAGCAATTTTGATTCCACCCTCACGGTCAATCATGTAAAAATCGCCGTCGAGCTTAGCAACACTTCCCTGCATATGACAATAACTGTGTTGCCAATCACCAGATTCAATAATCATATACGTACCGCAGGCACCGCGATCGCCAATTTGAATTACTGTACCCGTAAACCAGTTGCGGATGTAACTACCTTTGGGAGCAGCAATATCCAAACCGTTATGAAATTGAACGCTCCGAGGATTATTAGGAGAACGACGATAACCAAAACCAGATGTATAAGCTTGAAAATTCTCTACGGGAAAAGAAGTTTCAGTCCAGGTATTAACACTAGTTGCACTTGTATTTCGATTAACACTTTGAGCTTTAACAATATCGATTCCGGGAAATAAGGCAATCAAGCAGACAACAAGCAATCCAGTCAAAAAAAGGACTGCTGGGAAAGTTATTCTTATTTGACGATTACTCATATTAATTAATGCAATTTTGCTCTACGGATGTACCCGTACTCATTCGTTGCAATTAACGGAATCTCTTACTTCTAGCAGTTGTTTTTACATGATATTTACGCTATATAAATCTCTTCAATCTTAAAAGCGAGTTAACAGTATAAACTTTGAGAAAATAGAAAAAGAGTTAATGATAACTGTTTCCTTATTGCTCATTGATAATTGATTGTTCGATTTGAGATTGCTGAGAACTCCAGTTAGTTGATGTATTGGTGAGTGGTTGTTGGGAAAACATTGCTTTGAGAACTTGTGCTGGGTCAACATAATTGTCACCATATCTAAGTACCCAATGGAGATGAGGACCCGTAGTGCGTCCCGTCATTCCGATACGTCCAATTCTGGCTCCTGCGGGTATTTGCTGACCTTGAACGATTTGAATCCCACCCGCACGGTCAATCATGTAAAGACGACCGTTTGATTGTTCAATTTTCCCTTGCATATGACAATAACTGTGTTTCCAGCTACCAGATTGAACAACAATATGTGTACCGCAAGCACCGCGATCGCCAACTTTAATCACCGTCCCTTCCCACCAATTACGAATGTAGCTTCCTTGGGGTGCGGCAATATCTAAACCATTGTGAAATTCCCAGCCACTACTATTTGAAGAACGACGATATCCAAAGGGTGATGTATAAGCTTGGAAACGTTCTACGGGGAAAGAAGCTGAAGACCAAACGTTATTTGCAGTTGAAGCTTTAACTATATTTGGAGCGGGTAATATAGTGATTAAATTTACAATTATAAATCCGAATAATAAAAATAAAATTTTTTTGCGTTGGTTCATTTTATGATACTTTGTAAAATTATTTAGATTGTAGTCTTGTCTAAAATTTAAAGCGACGATAAGTTAGTTTATAAACTGTATAATCTTGATAATTCCCAGTTGATTTGCATTATTCCACTTCCGTATATGCTGGTGTCAAGCATCTTTTTTTCTCTTTATTTGAATACTTTTTAGATAAAATCGACCTCAGTAAAAATCCTCATATTTTAGTTGAAAATCATTGGTGAGAAAAAAGATTATATCGAGATCGTACTTACACAAAAGCGGGTTAATAATTGTTTTGCTCGGTAATTGAGGATTTGTGCGTGTTTACATCCAAAAATGCGTACAATATATAAAAATACACAATGTCTCCGAATGTTATCTACACTTCCGTACAAACATAAGTATGAAATATTAGTAGTAATGTTCCCTAATAGTGCAGAAACGCACTTTTAACCCATTCCCACGAGTGCTGGAACGTAAGTTGTTGTGTTGCGATCGCTGCAAATGCTGTAAAATCTAAACTAAAAATTGATAGATAGTTCAGATAATATAAGTTTGAGGGTTAATTTAATCAAAAAACCGTATCGCCAACCATGTTAAATGACATTTTGCCTTTCAGGTTCGATTTCGATACAGTAGCTATTGCTGGAGCAACTTTATGGTCGCTAGCACTTTATCTGGGTTTTTCCCCATTTGGTGAGTGGATCACCAAACAGCTAAACCGCTGGTTCAATTTTGCCGAACAGTTTATGTATACCAGTAAATCGGAATTTGAAAAAACCCGTCAAGCAAGAGAATCGCAAAATGCTTTCTATGCATCTGTTTTTAGTATCATCCCGTTTTTAATAATTGGTACTTTATGCAATTGGGGTATAGAAGTCAGTTTGGGAGAAAGTTGGGGTATCAGTACCGGAATTCTTGCCTGTATGAGTTGCGGAGTTTATGAATTAGGCAGAAGAGATGGGGAAAACAGTTAACAGTTAGGAGTTAGAAGTTAGGAGTTGGGAGTGAAATAATTTTAGATTTTGAATACTTCGGCAAGTCTTACAGTGAGCTACGTCGAACTGCTCAGCACAAGTTTTGAATTTTGAATTGAAAGTGAAAAATTAGTAGTTGATAATTCATCGTGATAAATTATTAACCTTTAACCTTTGACCTATAATTATGTCATCTCCCCAAATTATTTTAGAAACTTTACTTCCACATTTAAAAGCAGCAGCAGGTTACGCTCGTTTTCTACAGCCAAAAATTGCTGCACTTCCGGATAAAGATGGAGGAGAAAGCTTTTTTTATGCTGCTTTGACTGAAGCCGATTTGGCAATTCAGAATTTTGTAGAAGTTGCATTATTAGGGAATTTCCCAAACATTCGTTTTTATGGAGAAGAATATAAAAGTTCTCCTAATACAAAGTATTTTCATGCTATTGATTTTGGCGGAAAAGATGATTATTTAATTACTCTTGACCCAATCGATGGCACAAAGTTCTATATGGATGGACATTCTAACTATCAAATTATTCTCAGTATTTTGAATACAGATGATTATGAAGCGGTAATCGCTATTTCTCCAAGTGGAAATGCTTATTTCTACGCTCTGAAGGGTCAAGGTACTTTTAAAGGTACTCTCGAAATGAGTTTGTCGGAATGCACTCCATTGAAAGTAGATTCTACAGCGAAGCCTACTATATTATTAGGTACGGCAATGACTTCCTTAACTGCTGCATTAAAAGATAAATATAAAGTTATTAATGCGGTAAATGATTACTCTAGTTCCGTTCAAATGCCTAATCTCAACGCTATTTTGAGCGGTGAATTAAGTGGGGCTGTAAAAAGATTTGGTCAGTTTATTGATGGTGGAGCTTTAGCTTTTCTCGCAAAAGAAGCTGGCTGCATTGTTACAAGTTTAGATGGTTCGGCTTTACCTCCACTCAATAGCCAGGGCAAACGCATCTAAAATTAATAAAACTAAATGGACAAAAAAGGTAACTTATGTGTGCGACGCAAAAATAAGATTTATCGCCAATCTTATTTTTTTATCAGTACATGAAAGGTAAAAAATACTATCTTAGCGATTCTCAACAAATTGAGTTTAATGCAATATTTTGGGGTTTTATTGAGAATTAGGCATTTTTATTGACAAGATGCGTTCGCCCTGCCCCTGGGTACAGATGTAAAACATCACTTCTCTACAATATTCTATCTGTCGTCTTATTTTCCAAATTAGTATCATAATAGAATACTCGTATATTAAATTAAACAATTTATTCATCATGTATTGGAAGATAAACCAACAGTATGCCGTGAGACGATCTATTCTAATTTAATTATAAATATTTCCTACTTTAATCAAGTGATGATGTATCAAAAGTTTATATAGCAATCCGGAATTATTCGTGAAATTGCTAGTAGAGGTAGAGAACAGAGAACGGGAAACGCGGATTTATCCACATAATAAAACCTAGTAATGCGTTTAATTAATTCCGACCAGTTGTAGAGACGTAGCACTGCTACGTCTCCCAACAGTATAGGAAAAACAAACCCGTCAAAACTCATGCAGTAGACCACTAGCTACAGGGCGGACAAGGAGGACATTTTTCAATTGCGATCGCAATCTGTTTCTGCTTGTAATGAATGCCCCCGAAACCGTTCCTGACCAACGGCCATGCATACAGCGTCAGCGAAAACCCGCAGGTACCCGTCAAGCCGGTGGTCATAGGCGCAGCTGGTATGGATAAGTTCACGGGTAACGGTGCGATACCAGAATTGTTAGTTGCTGCACCCAGGGTACCAGAGCCGCCGGAAATGCCTTTGACATAATAGAGTCCCCACTGCTGTAGGCGACCGTGTGCCTGGTTCGCGTTGATATCGACAGTAAGTCCCGGTACTGCACTGAACGGAACCACCCCGCAGATGTCACTTGCACCCGGTACTGAAAGTGCCAGATCGGGACGCTTGTTGTCGATCAGAATTACCATGTCGCAGCGGTTAGGCATCGCAGGAAGCGGTCCAGGAGGTGCATCGGTTCCATCTCGATAATCGACATCGGTAGATGTCAGTTTTACGCCGAGTTCGTTAAAGACTTCTAGTCTTAGGGTGTAGATACCTGTGTCTGGTTCCACTGTATCGTTATCCGTATACCACCAGCCAATTTTGTCCATGTTGTACCAGTAGTAGTCATCCGTGTTGCGGATTTCATAAAGATTGGGTACTCCGTTCACTGGCGATTGCGGACCAATTTGGATGATTTGCGAATCGAAGGTCACTTTGTCAACCCGCGTATCGGAGAACGCAGACGTTATTGGAATAAAACCAGTGTTATCGTTGGGATCTGAGTTGGTTAATCCTTTTTTGTAGGAGAGCCTATAGTAGCGTTTGGGGGTACCTTTGCTTAGCACTTCGCCGAACAAAGCGCAAATCAGCAAGTTGTTTCCATAAGCCCAGTTATCGAGGGAACCTCCGTAAACAACGTTACTGAATTTTCCACTCACCTGGTCAATTTTGTAAACGTCATCGAGGCCTACTAGTGTAAAGAATGTTGCCGTTCCCGATGGGGTTGGCGTACAGCCGCTTCCGCACTGCACCTCTTCGTTGTCCAAGTACAGGTCGATATGAGCATTGGTAACGTTCCAGCGAGTGCTGGTATATGGGTCCATATAAATTACAGTGGATACCCCATTAATCACCTGAGTTACCTTAATAATGATATCTGGACGTGAGTCGAATCGTAGTCTTCCGCGCCGGAAATGGAAGGGCCACCAGTTGAAGCAGCAGTTAAAGTAGCCGTTACAATCGGTGGTAGTTTCGCAGACTTCGACCTTACTATAGAAGCATAGAGGGAAGATTTGCCACGGGGCGATTTTAGAAGTCAAAGTTAGCCGATCAAAACGTGTGGCGATCGCACTATCCATCCGACCTGTCTCACCTACGCGCATGAATGTAGATGGCAATGCGCTAAAGCCTGGTGGTTCGGGTTGAGGATTAATCGCGATATTCTCGATTGGATTGGCGAACATCCTAGATGAGGCAGGTGGTTCGGGTTGAGGACTAATACCAATTTGTTCTAGTTCTAATGTACCTATCCCTGGACGCAGTTGGGCAAACTGACTCAGCTTCAAGTCTGGAGCCGGGTCCGGTCCGGGAAAAGGCTTAGGTGGAAAGGGGGGTTCCCTGAGCAATTCGGGAATACGAATAACGGGACGATCTAGAAGCAGTTCCCACCACTTGCGTAGCCACGGCCACCAGCAAGCTTCACGGTCTACATCAAAAATTTCAACCTTTACATAGGGAACTGGACAGATTTCGGTAATGCCATCTTGTTGGCTGACCTTGCGTACATGACCGTTAATACAAATACGCACGGGAAACCAAGGTCTCCATATGGTTAGCGGTAGCACAGTGTCATAACGCAGCCTGAACTGTCTACCCTCCTCTCGCCATTCTTGGGCGGAGAACTTCTTGCTGTAAGCATTAGAGCGACGAATCTGTTGTGCATCACCCACCGGACCAATTATCAGTTCCACATCGGTAGGTCGAGTCAGCCGAACCGAGACGCTGTAATTCCCCTTGTTGTCCATGTCCGCACTACCCAGCAAAATCCCTGCCCTGTCAAATACGTAAACTGCTAGTTTCAGTTCCCCTGGTTGACATTCGGGTTGTTCCCGTTGAATCTGACCTTCGATGCGGAAGTCGTTAGCTCTTTCGGAATCGGTAGATTCATTATTGTAAGTTGCCATTTCAGATATCCTTTTTGTAAAAGTTAAATGTAGTTTTAATCTGATTTCTCTTCTTCAGGGTTGAGAGCATCAGTGATGCTTGTGTTGCTTAATACTTCAATGACTGTAGCTGTTTCTTCTCATCTGTTTTGGTAAGTACGTCCTCAAACTAAAAGAAAAATGTGAGGAACTTGTGAGGGAATAAAAACAATGTCAAAATTAAAGCAGTCTATTACTTAAAAATACTTTCAGTAATAAATTCATATAAAAAATATTTATAAATAAGATATTGCTTTGTAAACCCTGTAAAAGCCTTATAATCCCGTTTTAAGAAGAAATTAGAAATTATTTGCTCAAAAAATATTACATCTGTAAAACTATATTTAAATTAACTTGTTAAAGTTTAGTTATTTAAAATACATTTATCTTCTAAGTTTTCAGTCTGTATCTGGGCAAAAGCTTTTGCTTATAATTTAAAGATTCTTATCAATTTGATTATATTAAATATACATTTTTTATACTTAAAGTAGATGATAATTTCTTCATCTCCCATGACTCACTTGGAGGATGGGTTATGACAAAATTTAGCATTTCGGGAAACATTGTAGACGTTCTCCATCAATACCTTTGCCAATTTAGGAGGGTTCAACGGCTGTAGAAACCTTGTGAATACGACCTTTCATAGGTAAGCTTGGCAAAAATCTGTGCGAATATTATAGGGTCAGGCTTGTGGGGAAGTATTTTTAACATTTCACGAACATATCGAAAACCCCGGCAGTAAGCCTTCAGGTCAACAATGCCAGAACCGGGATTTTCTCGGCGAAAGTGAGCCAGAAGATAATGGGATAAATTAACCATAAAAAAAGAAAGATTCACGGCATTAGTCACCGCAGTTTGACCTAAGTTCATAAAATCTTCTAACCCCCAGAATTGCTTTGCATCCCGAAAATTAAATTCAATTTGAAAGCGTAATTTATAGTAGTCGATTATCTTCTCATACGATAAATCCAAGTCACTAGAAAATAAAATAACGTGACTACGAGCATTAGTTTTAAGATTGGTTTTAAGCAAAATAATTACATTCAGAGGTTGAGCAAATTCCTTATGAAGTAGAGTCGCTTGATAAATATCAGTTTGGATATCTTCATCAAGAATACTTTGAAATGTATATGTAATAATATGTGTGTTTAAAACCGGAGTATTTGTATATATACTCCTATTCGTTTAATGCTTTGACTGGAATACCGTCGTAGTGAAAACACTTAAATTACCCCTTTCATAGTAATCCAGAACTGAATTTATGCATTCGATATACTCTCTTTAACTTTTTAGCTAAGTTAAAGAGAGTAATAAGCGATCAACACTTACTATGCAGCTGTCGAGCGCACATAGATTTGTTTCAAGAACCAATTCATGTTCATGGTGCTTACGATGCTGACATCGTTGCTCCTGAAATAGTTCCAATCTTCAGTTCCTACCTCTAATAGCAGCCAGGTACCAGCATTGTAGGAAGAGGTGGAGAAGAGGTTTGCCCAGCGTTCGTTGCCAGGTGCTGTAATCTGATTTGCCCAATTAGCGCTTGTGCCGGTTCGGACATAATTGAGGATCGTACCATAGCGAATTGCTCCGGGTCCGGGTGTGATGACCCGCAAGTAGGCACTACACATTTGTTCGCACCTAGCGTCAGACCAGCCCCATTCGTCATTGAACGAGCCGGAGTAAGCTGTATCAATAGCCTGCAAGCGCATAAACACTTCGGTTAATCCTGTATCTGGGATTCGATACCAGAATCGCATCGCAGTCTGGTAACGCACGTAAGCATAATCGCTATCGTCTGCTCCGCTAACTCTGTTGCGGGTATAGCTTCCGAGTTGACCAGAACTCCGGTTTAGATAACGCCAGAAAACGGGGTTATCTGGTTCGTCAGAGCGATTCGACGAGTAAGCGAAGGAATCTGCTGGATAGGCAGGGTCAAGAATAACCCAAGGAGTTGCTTTGAGTTCCTCCATTGACATCACTTCTGGCAAAATCAAATAGTTGGGTTCTTCTAGTTTGCCCCGAGCTTGCGATACAACCTCATCGAGCCGAGCGTTATAGCCCTCGCGCAACTTCGATGCGCGAACCATATCAAAACCTATTTCATTCAAGAACTGCTGCGACTTGCCAACAGCTTGGCTTTGCGCCTCCTCGATTTCAGCCTGTCCCTTTACCGTAGGAGTTGCCTTAACTTCAAGGTCGTTAATCTTTTCTCGGAGAGGAGCGCGGAATTCATAATAACGTTCTAGATTTCTGTCTCCAATAATTAAACGAAGTTCTTTCTGATAATCTGCATTCAGACTTGTTATTTTCTTAGAAAGAGATTGAGCTTCTCTTAATTCCTCCTGCTCTATATCAAGTGATATCTTTGCAGCCTGTTCTTGTGCTTCTGAAGGCACTTCTCTGATTGCTTCTGAGTCAAATCCAGCATTAAACATCTTGAAACTCCTTTTACTTTTTTTGTCACTGTATTTTGCAGTTATCTTATCGCTATCGGTATTTCACCCTTCTGATGAATAAGTCCGATTTGATACTTTTACTGTATAAATGAAATGTGAGGAAATTATGAGTTTATTGTCAAAATTTTTACTTTGTTTTTCTTATTGAAAAAGAATAATAGTAAAAAATATCACTTAAGCTCTTTGGGGGAGCCAAATAGAGGATATTTTTTATATTTAGCAAAAAACTAATATTAAATAATAATTAAGAACAAAAAAGATAAATAATTTATTTCACCCAACAACAAACTTAAAAACGTGGAGATAAAATTAGGTTTGACTGTACCGTATAATCGAACTTAAAAAGACAGAACTTATGTAGCGACAACGGAAAATATAGTTTTCCATACGTTGAGACTCTCTCTACTCGCCGCTAGTTTGTTGGGTTTTTGATTCATTTTGGGAAGCGATAACTAAACTTGCTTTTGCAATTCTTCAAATACCAACTGAGTTAACTTAGCAGCAGCACCAGTATCACCTCTGACACGTCTCAACTTTGCACTCATATCAGCTAATTTTTCGGGATTCTGTAAATAATCTACAACAATATCTCCAACTTCTTGAGGTTGTAACTTCCCAACTAATTCCGGAACAATCTCTTGTTGCGCCCATATATTAGGCCATGCTAACAAACCTTTGCGTCGAAGAAAATACCAATTGATCAACTTAGCAAAACTCGAACCAACTAAAGGTAGATTAGCGAATATACCAGGAATACCATCCCAAGAACGCATTGCATCCAATTGTTGGGTAGGAAGTAAAACAATCATGGGAATTGCTAAAGAACCGAGTTCAGCAGTATTAGCACCGACAGTAGTTAAGCAGATACTGCATTTAGATAACATCTCATAAGCAGGATGTTCTAAAAATAGTTCTACTTGTAAACCTGTGGATGTTTGTAAATATGGTTGTTCCGCGTCAATTAACTTTGCCGATACTCCTCCAAAGTATTGTGACATCGGATTTTTTTGTGCATCTGCGAAACTAGCTAAAGTTGCTAAATTTAAAGTTGGTGCTACAGGGATGAAAAATTTTGTTTCTGGTAGTTTATCGTGAATGTGTTGTGCGATCGCCAAACTTAAAGGTACACCCTGAGCTAACTTAGCCGCTTTAGAACCAGGTAAAATTCCAACCAGTTCAATTTTAGATTTTAGATTATGTCCTTCGGACACACTTCGTGAATGGATTTTGGATTCTGAAGTTAAATCTTCCCCTTGTCCTCTTATCCCTTCCACCCCAACTTCAGCCATCAAATCACCGACAACGGTAAATTTGTCAATATACTTAGGGCTGACTTTCGCCATAACTTGCGGTTTCATTACCCCAAAACGGTTAATCAAAGAATGCCATCGTGCTTCCCATTCAGCGTAAACAACGGTACGATAACCCAACCTTTTACCAATTACCACAGGAAAAAATTGGTCTCCACCTAAAAATACTACAACACCTTTTTCTCGCCAATCCCAATTATCGGCAGTTTTCCCAGTTAGTAAAAATGGAAAGAAATCTGAAGATGGTTGTACTCTATCTACTTCGGGATAGGAAAGAGCAATATCAGCTTCCTTACCGCTAGCATTAGCACAAGGAGATAAAACAATCGAAATGCGGACTTGATGGCGATCGTTACCCAGCTTTTCCCGTAAAGATTTTACTACAGGACGCACCCAAGTTGTGATTTCACCAGGACCATTAGAAAGAATAAGAATATCAAACATTTATCAATTATCAATTAAATTTTATTCTTGTAGGGTGTGTGACTAGGCTGTTGACTCTGTGGTTTTTTTGGGCTAAAAGTTCATACAGTTTTTGTGTTGGCTTTTGACGGTCGGCAGAGCCGACTTTCATGGGTTCCCAGGCTGAGCCTGGGAACCAGTTAAAACCAGTTAAATGCATGAGCCAAAAACGAGTAAATTCTATCAAAGTCAACAGCCTAGTGTGTGACGCTTCGAGATATCTTGAACGTAGTTATAAGATAAGGTAGCGTCACGCACCAACTATACGATAGTAATAATGATGTAATTTTCTTAAATAATTTATCCTTAAGATACAAGATACGTCTTAACTAAAACTAAATCCAATAATGCCCTATAGCAGTTTTTCACTTTCGAGAGTAAAACGCGAATTTCAGTTAATTACCGTTGAAAACGAGCCTTTTCTACCAGAAATTACACCAATAGAACCGAGTTTTTATCTTAAAGAAGCCTTAAGCGAAGGATTACCATTAGCGATCGCAACGGGTTCGGAAAAAGCTCGTTCGGAATTAATTATTAGCCCAATTCTTGTAGAAGTACGCAAAATTTTAGAACGTAAAGTCAGCTTGTTTTCTGGTGAAGATTTTACCGTTGCTCCGGAATTAGATTTAACTGGAGTATGTGATTTTGTAATCAGTCGTTCCCCCGAACAAGTATTTATTGAAGCACCCGCAGTAATAATTATAGAAGCAAAAAAAGGCGATTTAAAGCCGGGATTGGGACAATGTGCGGCGGAAATGGTAGCAGCACAGATATTTAACCAGCAAAATAATATACCAATTAATATAATTTATGGAAGCGTTACGAGCGGTACTGCTTGGAGATTTCTTAAATTAGAAGGACAAATGTTGAGTATTGATTTGCAGGATTATGCGGTTCCCCCGGTGGAAATGCTTTTGGGAATGTTGGTTTGGATGGTGAGGGAAGGGTAGATCGTGCTTGAGAAATCTAAGTTTATATTAAA
>NZ_JAYGHM010000057.1:49155-55009 GCF_034931125.1 Rivularia sp. UHCC 0363
TCTTTTTCGTCATAAACACGCTATTCGGGTCTTCAATGTATTCAGCGAAGGGACTTCGGTACTCGAACCCATACCGTGTATACAACGCTCGTGCCGGAGCGAACTCAAGCATAGCCCCTGTTTCCAGATTTAGGCAATCGTAAGCACGCCGTTCGGCTTCTTTGATGATGTGTTCCAAAATTTTCGAGGCAACACCTCTAGCACGGTGAGCCTTGGCAGTACGCATTGATTTAACTTCACCACTTCTTGAATCTAATTCTTTCAACGCTCCGCATCCAACTAATTCCGAACCCTCCCAAGCCGACCAGAAAGTAATATCGGGTGATCGCAATGCCTCTAAATCAAGAGCATGAACACTTTCGGGTGGTGTAATCTCATTCATTTCTTCGAGATGTTCCCGAAGAAGGTCAGCGATCTTTTGACCTGTTAGGTCATTTTCGCGAATCTGCAATCAGCACCTCTCAAATCTAAATCTGTATTTATTATGATAAAACCTCTTTACCCCTCTGCGTAAACCGTACTCGTCCCTCTGCGTTTAAAAAAAAATATATATCCATTAATAACCAAATAACTAAATATGAATATTACAAATAATTTACTAAATGTGAGTAAACACACCAAAAAAACGTAAAGTATTGTTAAGCGAAAATTGTTTAATTTTATCGAATTGTGTCAGATGGACGACAAAACGCCCATAACTAGGCAATTTCTGATAAAAAACATTTAGTGCCGAACCAGAGAACACGCATCACAAGGAGCGACGAAAAGTATGTTTACTCACGTCAAGTCCACCATTAGACACATCAAACCGGAAAACCTCGCAGGGCGACATTTGATTAAGGTGGTCTATGTCGTGTTAGAGTCCCAGTATCAAAGTGCTTTGTCACAAGCGGTACGGACTATAAACGATAATCACCCCAACATTGCGATTGAAATTAGCGGTTATTTGATTGAGGAACTCCGCTCGGAAGATAATTATCGGGAGTTTCAAAGAGAGTTAGAAACTACGAATGTTTTTATCGCTTCACTTATTTTTATTGAAGATTTAGCGACTAAGGTAGTTGCAGCGGTGCAGCCTCATCGCGATAAGTTTGATGTGGCTGTGTGTTTCCCTTCGATGCCGGAAGTTATGCGTCTAAATAAGATGGGTAGTTTTTCCTTGGCAAATTTGGGACAGTCCAAAAGTGCGATCGCGCAGTTTATGAAGAAGCGCAAGGAGAAATCCGGTGCGTCTTTTCAAGATGGAATGTTGAAGCTGCTGCGGACTTTGCCTTCTGTATTAAAGTATTTGCCGGTGGAAAAGGCTCAAGATGCTCGTAATTTCATGTTGAGTTTTCAGTATTGGTTGGGAGGATCTTCTGAGAATTTGGAAAACTTCCTGTTAATGCTGGCTGATAAATATGTTTTAAAAGATGTAGATAAAAGCAATTTTGCATCTGTAGAAGAGTATCAACTGCCGGTTGTTTATCCCGACATGGGAATTTGGCATCCTTTGGCAACAACGATGTTTGAGGATGTCAAAGAGTATCTTAACTGGTATAATAGCCGCTCAGATATTTCTCCCGATTTAAAAGATCCCTTAGCCCCTTGTGTGGGTTTGGTATTGCAGCGGACGCACTTGGTAACTGGTGATGATGCTCATTATGTGGCGATCGTTCAGGAATTAGAAGCGATGGGAGCGCGGGTAATTCCCGTTTTTGCTGGCGGTTTGGATTTTTCTAAGCCGGTAGACGCTTATTTTTATGAAACTTCTGCTTTGAAAGGAAGTAATAAGCAAGGAACTACTTTAATCGATGCTGTAGTATCTTTGACAGGATTTGCTCTTGTAGGTGGACCAGCCAGACAAGACCACCCGAAGGCGATTGAGTCGTTAAAGCGGTTGAATCGTCCGTATATGGTTGCCTTACCTTTGGTATTCCAAACTACCCAGGAGTGGATGGAAAGCGATTTGGGATTGCATCCGATTCAGGTGGCTTTACAAATTGCTATACCCGAATTAGATGGTGCGATCGAGCCGATTATATTGTCTGGTAAAGATGGTGCAACCGGAAAGGCGATCGCGCTGCAAGATCGAGTTGAAACGGTAGCAAAACGGGTGATGAAGTGGGCTAATTTGCGCCGCAAGCCCAAGTTAAATAAGAAGGTAGCGATTACTGTATTTAGCTTCCCACCGGATAAAGGTAATGTCGGAACCGCCGCTTATTTGGATGTGTTCGGTTCGATATACGAGGTAATGAAGGCTTTAAAAAATAATGGCTACGATTTACCCGAATTACCTGCAAGTGCTAAAGAGTTGATGGAGCAAGTCATCCACGACGTACAAGCACAGTATGCAAGTCCGGAATTAAACGTTGCTTATCGGATGTCGGTTCCCGAATATGAGGAATTAACACCATATTCCCACCGTTTGGAAGAAAATTGGGGCCCACCTCCCGGAAATTTGAATAGCGACGGACAGAATTTATTAGTTTACGGGAAGCATTTCGGTAACTTATTTATCGGAGTACAGCCGACCTTCGGTTATGAAGGAGACCCAATGCGGTTGTTATTTTCCCGCTCTGCCAGCCCTCACCACGGTTTTGCTGCATACTACACATACCTGGAAAAAATTTGGGGTGCTGATGCGGTACTGCACTTCGGTACTCACGGCTCCTTGGAATTCATGCCAGGAAAGCAAATGGGAATGTCGGGTGATTGTTATCCCGATAGTTTAATTGGTACAATTCCCAACTTGTATTATTACGCTGCAAATAATCCTAGTGAAGCTACCATTGCCAAACGTCGTAGCTATGCGGAAACTATTTCCTATCTTACACCCCCCGCAGAAAACGCTGGTTTATACAAAGGGTTGAAAGAATTAAGCGAACTAATTGCTTCCTACCAAACCTTGAAAGATACCGGAAGGGGAGTTGCGATCGTAGATACCATCATGGATAAAGCCCGGATGGTGAATCTGGATAAAGACATCAATTTCCCAGAAGACAGTTGCAAGGATATGTCCGCAGAAGAGCGCGATAATATCGTTGGTAGCGTCTACCGTCGGTTGATGGAGATAGAATCGCGACTGTTGCCATGTGGATTACACGTAGTTGGGAAGCCTCCCACCGCAGAGGAAGCAGTAGCTACATTGGTTAATATAGCTGAGTTAGATCGAGAAGAGTCAGAACTAATTAGCTTACCAAGGATAATTGCTAACAGTATCGGACGCGACATCGAAGAAATTTACCGCAATAGCGACAAAGGTATTTTAGAAGATGTGGAATTGCTGCAACACATCACCTTAACCACCCGCGAAACTGTTGGAGCATTAGTTCAAGCACAAATCGACGCAGAAGGTAGAGTATCCTTAGTTTCCAAGTTGAATTTTTTCAACATGGGTAAAAAAGAACCTTGGGTAGAAGCTTTACATCAAGCAGGTTATCCCAAAGTTGATAAGGAAGCACTCAAACCTTTATTTGAATACTTGGAATTCTGCCTGCAACAGGTTTGTGCGGATAACGAACTCGGCGCACTACTCAAAGGATTAGAAGGAGAATACGTTTTACCTGGTCCCGGAGGAGATCCAATTCGTAACCCCGACGTACTCCCCACGGGTAAAAATATTCACGCTTTAGATCCGCAATCAATCCCCACAATGGCAGCAGTGAAATCTGCGAAAGTCGTTGTCGATAGATTGTTAGATAGACAAATGCGGGACAACGGCGGCGAATATCCCGAAACCATTGCCTGTGTATTATGGGGAACCGACAATATTAAAACCTACGGGGAATCACTAGCACAGATAATGTGGATGGTAGGCGTGCGCCCGGTTCCGGATGCTTTGGGAAGGGTGAACAAGTTAGAATTAGTACCCTTGGAAGAGTTAGGAAGACCGAGAATCGACGTAGTAATCAACTGTTCCGGCGTATTCCGCGACTTGTTTATTAACCAAATGAACTTGTTGGATCAAGGGGTGAAAATGGCAGCAGAAGCCGACGAACCCTTAGAAATGAACTTTGTTCGCAAACACGCACTCAAGCAAGCCGAAGAGATGGGTATTAATTTGCGTCAAGCAGCAACCCGCGTCTTTTCCAACGCTTCCGGCTCCTACTCTTCTAACATCAACTTAGCGGTGGAAAATAGTACCTGGGAAAACGAAGGGGAATTGCAGGAAATGTACCTTAAACGTAAATCCTTTGCATTCACCGCAGATAACCCAGGAATGATGGAAAACTCGCGGGAAATCTTTGAAAGTGCATTACAAACGGCTGATGTCACCTTC
Source organism: Rivularia sp. UHCC 0363 (assembly GCF_034931125.1). Classification (NCBI taxonomy): domain Bacteria; kingdom Bacillati; phylum Cyanobacteriota; class Cyanophyceae; order Nostocales; family Rivulariaceae; genus Rivularia; species Rivularia sp. UHCC 0363. Next base: position 53,417 of record NZ_JAYGHM010000057.1, read on the forward strand.
CAAAACTTAGACTCCTCGGAAATTAGTTTAACCGACGTTTCTCATTACTACGATTCCGATCCAACAAAAGTAGTAGCCAGCTTGCGGAAAGATGGTAAAAAGCCAGTAGCCTACATGGCAGATACCACCACAGCAAACGCCCAAGTACGCACTTTGTCGGAAACTGTGCGCTTGGATTCTCGGACTAAATTGTTGAATCCTAAGTGGTACGAAGGAATGTTATCTCACGGTTACGAAGGTGTGCGGGAATTATCCAAACGCTTGGTTAATACCGTAGGTTGGAGTGCGACAGCGGATGCGGTAGATAATTGGGTTTATGAAGATACTAATGACACCTTCATGAAAGATCAGGAAATGCAGGAAAGGTTGTTGAACTTGAATCCGCATTCCTTTAGAAAGATGGTGACTTCTTTGTTGGAAGCCAATGGTAGAGGTTATTGGGATACAGATGAAAGTAACTTGGATAAGTTGCGGGAATTGTATCAGCAAGTTGAGGATAAGATTGAAGGGATTGAGTAGGTAGAAATTCGGATTTAATTTGTAGTTTTTGAAGCCCGCGATCGTGCGGGTTTTTTTGTTTTTTAAACGCAGAGGGACGCTGAGGTTTGCGCGGAGGTTCGCGGAGGGGATAATTAAGGAGATAAAATATAAGTTATTTGAATTTAATTATGAATTATCGGATAGAAAGCACAAGTGAACTGGAACTTATAATTAAAAATGCTGTCAAGTCTGGAACTAATAAACTTGATTTAAATTTTGCATCTCATAAAAAATATATAATTCCTAAATCTATAGGAAATATATCCGGCTTAAAAGAATTGGCTATTTTAAATGAATCTCTTGCTGTTATTTATATTGATGAAATTCCGGCAACAATTGGTAAGCTATCTGACTTAAAAAAGCTTAGGATTTACGATTGTAGTTTAGAATATCTACCTGAAAGCATTGGTAATCTCGAAAATTTGGAAGAATTAGACTTAGCTGACTTACGAAATTTAAAAGAAATACCGAAGAGCATTGGTAAACTTAAAAATCTTCAAAAACTTGAGCTAAGAGGTTGTAAATCTAGTCTTGCTAATTTAGAAAAATTACCAGATAGTATCGGACAGCTTACTTCTTTGAAGCATCTTATGATTCATGATACAGCTATTCAATCACTACCTGAAACTTTAGGCGACCTAAGTAATTTAGAATATTTAGAAATTCAAGGCAATAGAGATTTACATCAATTACCTAATAGCATCGGTAAATTGCATAAACTAACTGAATTAAACCTTGAAAGAGGATCTTTAGAAACTTTACCAGAAAGCATCGGTCAATTACAAAATCTTCAAAAATTAAATATTTCTTTTAATGAATTGGAATATTTACCAGAAAGTATTGGCCAATTACAAAATCTTCAACAGCTAGAACTTAGTTATAATAATTTAAAATATTTACCACAAAGCATTGGTAGTCTAAGCGGGCTTAAATATGATATTAATGCTTACAATAATCCTTTAAATGGACTTCCTGCAAGTGCCTCTAAATTACCAGTAGAAATTGGTTATGGTTGGATACCTAATTGAATTCCTTTTGCTAGGAACTGCTATC
>NZ_JAYGHM010000058.1:0-5996 GCF_034931125.1 Rivularia sp. UHCC 0363
GTCATGGGTTCCCAGCCTCCGGCTGGGAACCAGTTAAATGCATGAGCCAAAAACGAATAAATTCTATCAAAGTCAACAGCCTAGGCAGAGCCTCCAACTACTGTATTCCTTGCCAGAGTCAAGGAACAAGTGACTTAAACGCTTCTTTCTTGTTCCCAGTCTCTGGCTGGGAATATATTGTATGAGGCTCTGCCTCCAACTACTGCATTCCTTGCCAGAGTAAAGGAACAAGTAATCGTCAAAGTTTTTGTATGAACTTTTATCCTCAAAAAAATCTATAAAAACTTATTTGATGCAACACATTTTCATAAAATGATTTGTAAATAAAAGGATTGGTGCAAACTGAGTCTAAGTTGATTTTTAACTAATTTTTGACCTTTTCTACTGTTTCGGGCAAACTGGCTTCTAACTTGAGACAATTACCGCCATTGACTTGCAATTCATACTCAACTTTGTCCATTAAACGGTTCATAATCAACCACCCATAGCCTCCTTCTTGCTTTTCTACGGGGCTAGGAGGAAAGTAAGTAGACATATCATAGCCTTCACCTTTGTCCCAAACTTCCAAGGCTAAATCCCTTTTCTTTAGTTCTAAACGAATCAAAATCGGAGCATGAGGTTTCTCTTTGTGAGCATGACGGACTGCATTTGAGTAAGCTTCAACTAAAACTAAGCGTAAACGATTTGATTGTCTAGTCCAATCAACCGATTCCCCTAATTCCGCTTGTAAGCATCCAAGCAGCCAGCTTTCCACAACAATTAAAAACTTCAAGTCACTTGGTACGTGAAGCTCGCTTTTCATTATTTACAAAACCTCCATTGAAAGTATAGTTTGATCGTCTTCTTGAACTTCAGTATCAAGATGGATGCGATTGAGCAATTTATTCAAGCTAAGTGGTTTTTCTTGCTCGATCAATAATTGCCAAAGTCCTTCTTGGTTGAGCATGGAACGTTTTAGCGATTCAATACCGTTTGATGATTCCTGACCCAAAGTATTGATAGAAACTTGAGCTTCAGTAATTCCATCACTCGCAAGTAGTAAAGTATCTGACTGAGCAAGAACTAATTCCCCAAAGTTTGCTTGCCAATCAGGCAATATACCCAAAGGTACTCCACGAACCTTGAGAAAATTTGGTTCGTCTGAACATGAATCTTTTTGGGAACAAACTATTGGGTAAATATGACCGGCGTTAGCGTAAACTAATTGCTTAGTCGCAGGAGAATATCGAGCTAATACCAAAGTAATGAAGTAATTGTTGCTTACAAGGTCATCCCCTAAAGCCTGATTTAAATTTTTCATGACTATATTTGGCATTGCAGGGGTTTCTTGAGATAATTCCCGACGCAGTACCGATATGGCACTAGCCATAAACAGTGCAGCAGGAACACCTTTACCGGAAACATCTCCTACAGCCAACCATAAATCGCCTTTGGGATGAACAAAAACTTCAAAAAAGTCCCCCCCAACTTCCCGCGCTGGATAGCAGCAAGCTTGTACCTTTACTCCTGCCATTTCAGGTAAACTTTGGCGGAGCAAATTGTGCTGAATTTGACGCGCAACTTCCAATTCGGCATGAATCTGGTCTTGCTTTTGCTGAAGACTTTGATAAAGCTTTGCTTGAGAAAGAGCTAATGCAGCTTGTTCTACAACCCCGGAAATTAGTTCAATGTCTTCAGCTTGCCAATTGCGATACGCTCGAAGCGTCGCCCCTTGGGCATCGCGTCGCTGTTGATGAAGAGCAAGTACTGCTTGTAAGTGTTGTTGATAAATCAGCGGTACGGCTAGTTGTTGGTAACTTTCGCCGTTATCATCAGTAAATTCTGTTAGTTCGCAATCACGGCTAACAAGAACTTTTTCCATTAATAAAGTCGGCTCAAAACAGCAATTTTCAGCAAGAGCGTTACTATCTTGATAAAAAAACTTATCTGGTGCTAATTCTTCTCCCTCGAACGGTCTAAGTACGCAACAAGTTGCTTCAAAAGTATGCCCAATTGTGGTCACAATTTTTTGCAGCATACTGCGGTAATCTAGGGATTCTCGAATCGCTTTAGTAACTGCATTAACTAAAGATTCTCGTCTTAAAGAACGACTTAAATCGAAAGTTCTTTTTTTTACTAAACGATAAGTTTGGGTAGCTTGATCGACAAGGGAGCGGAGTTGATCGGGTTTCCAAGGTTTAGTAATGTACCTAAATACTTGACCCGAATTAATCGCTTCAACTAAATCCTCGACATCGGTAAAACCTGTAAGTAAAATCCGAATCGTATCCGGAAAACGTTCCACCGTCAGACCGAAAAATTCCGTACCGTTCATCTCTGGCATTCGTTGGTCAGAGATAATTACAGCCATTTCGCCTTCTTTGTCTAGAATTTGCAGCGCAGTACGAGCATCGCTAGCCTTGAATACTTTAAAATCTCGCCTGAAAGTGCGGTAGAGTAAATCTAGGTTATCTAGCTCGTCATCTACCACCATTAATTTGAGTTTTCCTGCCTCAATCTCAGTCATAATTGACTTCTATTTACATATATTTTTCAGAGGCAAGACTGTATAAGTTTTATCTTGCCTGTCATGCTATTTGGGAACAAAAAGATAGTTGTTAACATCCCTATACAGTCCTAACACAAGATTGAATAAATGTAATATTTTTATCTGATTCTAACCTCTGTGATAATACTTAGGATAAATTTCCAAAAAGCCTATCCCACTAACCCCGAACGTAAAGCGCGGACTGCTGCTTGAGTGCGATCGTCAGCGCATAACTTGTTTAAAATATTGCGGACATGAGTTTTAACAGTTCCGACCGTAATGTAGAGTCTTTCGGCGATAATGGCGTTACTGCAACCTTCTACAATCAACTGCAATACTTCTAATTCTCTTTCGGTAAGAGTATAAGGGTCAATACTGTTTTCATCTCTAGCATTGTTGAAATCCGATTTTTCAACAAATTTATTATTCTGCGATCCTTGTGAATGTGGTGGATTTTCTTGTGCTTGCTGCAAAACAATGCGGGCGATCGCCGGGTCAATCCAAGAGTTACCATTGTGGGTATGACGTACCGCTTCGAGCAAATTATCATATTTATCCTTCATGCAGTAGGAATCTGCACCAGCCGCGAAAGCTGCAAGCACGGCTTCTTTACTATCGCGCAAAGTCAAAATCAAGATTTTAGTTTGCAATCCTGGTACTGCGGACTTGGCTTCTCTAGTTAACTCAATCCCATCAATATCAGGTAAACCAATATCTACGATTGCCACATCCGGTCGTAGCGTTTTTAATATTTTGAGTCCATCGGTAGCATTATCAGCTTCTCCTATTATTTCAAAATCAACATTTCGCTGTAATGCTGTCCGAATACCCAAACGGGTAAGGTCGTGATCTTCAATTAAAGCAACGCGAATTTTCGTCATGGTAACTTTCTGCTCGTTAAACTATTAACTGTAAAATTGAGTTTAGTAAAAAGTCTATAGAGATGCAGTTTCCTTCACATCTGTACTCTTAATGGTATAAAACTCACGAGTGGTGGTTGAGATTAGATCGATAAGGTATTCACTACTCATATAGTAAACGCTATAAATATACAATCTGAGTTAAGTGCGCCCGCTCAAAAGTATCTAATACTAAATAGTTTAAATATACGACTATATTAGTTAAAGTTAGTTAACTAATTCTCATGAGTGGTTAATTTATCTTATCAATTGTATTTGTGTTTGAAGTTAAACTCTAATATGTTTCGATTATTCTTTTGACCTCCTTTGTTAAAATTATACCGGCGTTTTGGAAGATACAGTTAGTTTATTTGCGATCGCTTATTTCAACTTCAGCCTGGAATTGCTATTTAAAGTACAAATTAAGACATAATATACTTGCTATTTTTAAGTATTCATAGTGATTTTTGTTTGTCAAAATATTTAGTAATTTGAACTACAAATTACAGTTAAAATAACTAGTTATCTTAATTAAGTTACAAATTTATTGCGATCGCAATAACTATAGGAGTTACAGCCATAAATACAATACAAACAATTAAGGAACAAATTTGATAAACTAGCTTCCATAAAACTTGGTGTGAGGCGAATCTAGGTTACAGCATGATTAAACCGCCTAAAGTATTTTCGGTTTTAGGATTACCAATTCATTTAACGACGAACTACCCAGGCTACTTGTTACAACGTTTGCAGCAAAGAATGGGAACTCATGTAGTGACGCTGAATGCAGAAATGACCATGCAAGCGGAACGAAATGAAACTCTTGCGACCATAATTAAAGCGGCTGACTTGGTAATTCCAGATGGTGCGGGGATAGTTTTATATTTACGATTACTTTTAAAACAAGATGTGCGCCGAATTCCAGGGATTGAATTAGCGGAAGCACTGTTGCGCGAAATTGGACAAAATGCTCCTGATTCAACAGTATTTTTCTATGGAGGAAAGCCCGGAACAGCAGCAGCAGCAGCACAATTTTGGCAGAAACAACTTCCTAATTTGAATGTAGTCGGAACTCATTCAGGCTATCATTCCCCAGAAGAGGAACAAAAGCTGCACTCCACGTTATCCCAATTACAACCCCAAGTTATTTACGTAGGTTTAGGAGTACCGCGTCAAGAACTATGGATCGAACAAAACCGTCATTTGTGTCCCCAAGCTACTTGGATCGGTGTGGGTGGTAGTTTTGATATTTGGTCTGGAACCAAAACTCGCGCTCCAGCTTGGTTAGGCGACAACAATCTAGAATGGCTATATCGTCTTTATCAAGAACCTTGGCGATGGAGACGGATGTTAGCTTTACCTCAATTTGCCTGGAAAGCCTTGATTTACGGTGTTAAAACCAAAGGTGCTTAAAGTAGGGAGGAGTTAGGAGTTAGGAGTTAGGAGTTAGGAATTAAGAGTTAGGAATTAGGAATTAGGAGTGCGAGCGTCTCGCTCGCTATCCATCCGCCAATCCCCCCATCCCCCTAATATTTAAATAAAGATTTGATATTCTCAGGCTTGCTCTGGGAATACTTATTTTGTATTCAATTTTTTATTTAATCCCAACAAACAGCGATGTCGGTTATTACAGATAAAAACACAATTGATAAATCTGCCGATCTTCCTCAAGAAAATAAAAATAAAGATAGGGACAGTAGCAGTAATTTTATGGTGCAACTGCGCTCTGTAACAAAAACCTATGCTAATGAGGCAAACGCTTTAGTAGATGTCAACTTAAACATCAAAAAAGGGGAATTTTTATTTATTACTGGACCGAGTGGCTCTGGGAAATCCACTTTGCTCAAATTACTGTATGGTGAGGAATTCGCAACCCAGGGAGAGGTGATTGTTGACGATCGCAATGTGGCTGCTTTACGCGGAGACGGCTTGTCTTTATTGAGACGACGCATTGGTGTTGTTTTCCAGGACTATAAGTTAATTCCCCAGCGAACTGTAAAAGAAAATATTTCTGTTGTCCTACAAGCTCAAGGCTACACCCGCAAGGAAATTCAAAGACGTTTAGAACCTACTTTAAAATTAGTAGGCTTACTAAGTAAAGCTAATTCTTTTCCCGATCGCCTTTCTGGAGGAGAGCAACAACGGGTAAGTATGGCAAGAGCAATTGTTGCAACTCCACCACTGCTTTTAGCAGATGAACCAACCGGGAATCTAGACCCAGATAATTCTTGGCAAATAATGCAAATACTAGGTAAATTAAATTCTTTCGGGGCTACAGTAATTGTTACTACTCATGACGAACACTTGGTAAGACGTTGTAACAAAAGAGTAGTAAAAGTACGCGATGGAAAAGTATATGAAGAATTAGGAGTTAGGAGTTAGGAGTTAGGAATTAAGAATTATAAAATTATTTTTAGTGGGAGCATCTTGCTCCCTTTTATTTAAAAAAAATTTCCCATCTCCTCATCCCCAATGCCCCATTCCCAATGCCCAATGCCCAATGCCCCATTCCCAATGCCCAATGCCCCATTCCCAATGCCCAATGCCCAATGCCCAATGCCCAATGCCCA